>DASTBJ010000445.1:0-10164 GCA_035712125.1 Terriglobia bacterium | reverse complement strand
CCCCCGGCCCGTCGCCGCACCACCATACGAGGGACGCCGTTGTGGTGGCATTCACAAACCTGAAACCGCGCGTGACCTTTGTCACGCGGGGAACCGTACACCTCGACGAGCAGACTACCGGAGCGGACCGCGTTTACGTGTTCGAAGTGAAATAGGCACAGCTCCGCGATGCTTTCAAGGCAAAGCGCTCACAACTCCGGAGGAGCCGGCGCGGCGACGCCTTCCGCCGGTACGTCGATCTTCGCGGTCCAGATGATCCCGTTCAGCAGATAACGACGATACTCCTCGACGTTGTGCATGTTGTCGTGGAAGTCAGAGCCGCCCCAGACAAACGAACGGCCGCCGTCCGGTCTTTCGTAAACCCAGGAGACAGGCCGAGGCGCTCCGTTGTTGGCATTCGTGGGCGTGCCTTGCAGCAACTCTGTCCGCCTCGGATTGTCGAACAGGAAATAGCGAGAGAACACTTCGTCGCGGAACGACCACGGCTTGACACCCTGGAGAACCGGGTGCTTCACACCAAGCGGCTCCATTTTCCAGGTGTCTACCGGATTGTGCGAGGCGTAGGGAATCCAGAGTCCGCCGAGCCAATTGAGATAGTATCGTCGTCCAACCCAGTTCTCGACCCACATGGTGTAGTGGAAGATGGAAATTCCGATGCCTTTCTGCCGTATGAGCTGGTCGAGTTTCTGAAGGTATGCGGTCGTCTCCGCGTCATAGGTTCGGCCGTCGGTCGCCTGGTGCTGCTGGAACAGGACGTTCGTTTCGTTCCGTTGCCAGTCTCCGCTGCCGTCGATGACGATAGCGGCGGCGTCTTCGAGCACCGTCAAGTCGCGAGGCGCCTTGCCCACTAATACTGCGGTTTCGATGTTCCGAAGATTCGTGGCTTTCTCCAGCTGCCATGCCAATTCTCGTAAGTCCTTCTCGTACTCGTGACGGCCGACAGCGCCGTGATCCTTAGGACCCGCCAGGAACACGATTTTCTTCTTCGTTGTCGGAGTGGTCGTTTGGGCCTGGGCTCCTGCGAAAACAGTAACCGCGACGATCAACGGTACCAGCAAGAAGCTACCCGCCATTGTCAGAATCCCTCGTCGGCTCATATGTTCTCCATTAGGCTTCAACTGCGGAACTGAACGCCTTGCTTCTGCAGAAACGCTTTCGCGACCTTTGCTGTTTCAAGCCCGCTCAGTGGCATATTAGGCGAGGAATCCAGTTCGACCATCACCATACCTGCGGTTTGTTTGCCTTCCATCAAATCCAGAATCGCGACCAGGTCAACTTTGCCTTCGCCCAGGGGACTGTAGCCGAGATAATGCTGGCCTCCGCTGAAATCCTTGAGGTGCATGTGCTGGATCACCGGCAGGAAGTCCTTAACGACCTTAACCGGATCCGCTCCTCCCTTTGCAAGTTGTCCCACATCGGGTCCGAACTTCACGTAGCGTGTGTCGACGGACTCCATCACGGCATACGTTTCTTCGCGCGACTCGACGCACGTGCCTGTATGTTGGTGCAGCACGGCGGTCAGTCCAAGATCGGTCAGGGCCTTCGCATATTCATTCAGCGCGGCGACGATGTTCGACTTGTTTGCATTGAAATCAAAGTTGTTGCGATTGACGTTGTTTGGACCGATCACCGAAATCATGCCGCCGTACTTTTTGATGAGTCTGCCCCAGCCAAGCATCTTTTCCCGTTCGTCGTTGCGCCGTGCCGCGTCGGTGAGATTCGCGCCGCAGTAGGCGGAAATCAGCGCGAGCTTGTTTTGCTCAAGGACTGGGCCGACGCCGCCCCTTGCCTCCAACGACTCCAGCACGTTGCCGAACGTCTCGAGACCATGGAAGCCAAGCCCCGCGATGTCACGGATGGCCTGGTCAATCTGATTGTTCGGCCAGGTGATTCCGGTGTGGCCGATCCTGATGTTGCGGGTTGCGGCGCCCTTCAGCAGTGTGGCCCAGAGGCCCAGGCCGGCGGCGGCCTGAGCAAATTCGCGTCGGTTAAGACTGGTGCTCACGGGATATCTCCTTTGTTCGCGGAAGTCAGCGGGCGTGGTATACCACACCCTTGTCCGCTGCCGCTAGTCGGGATTGGGCCGCTGCCACAGCATGTGAATCGAGGTGTAAATGACGACTGCGATGACGAGCCAGCGCACCGTATAGAGCGACATGCTGACGGCGAAGTAGGCGGCAAGCAGCACGCCGGGGATACCGCCCAAAGTCAAGCCCACCGCGGTTCGAGAATCGTAGCTTCCTTCGCGAACGAATCGGAGTCCGCCAACCGGCATGAGGAAGGCGCACGAACCCATCATGATCGGGAACGCGGCCGTGGGACTCATCCCAAGCAGGCTGACCAGAATCATGCACGGCGCAGAGAGACCAATGCCCAGGGTCATCAGGCGCCCAGTATGAAATTCACCGATACCGCGATCGCCAATCGCACGCCGCGCACTTTGGGACAGGGACATCAGTAAAGCGGCCGCCAGAAGCGCAATGCCGATCCCGGTCTGGATCGTTCTCTTTGGCCACCGCGCAACAATTCCGGCGCCCAGCCACGCGCCCAGCGCCGAGGCGGCGATCATTGAAACGAGCGTCACTCTGTCGACTTCGATAAGGGACGTATAGATCAAAGCTTGCACAATGGTCGGGATCGCATGTCCCACGTTGAGCGTGCTGGGAATAAGCCGGTCGTCCACCATACGCATCAGCCGGAATAGCGCCGTCGTCGGCGCAAAGGAACCGATGCCCAGCGTGTCGAAAAAGTTCGTAAAGAAACCGACACCCGTCTGACGGGCCGAAGGAAGACTTTTTACCGGATCCCCTGCGAGCGCGCGTCCCACGACGGCGAGAAACACCAGGGCCGTTCCACCAAGTCCCAGGCGAAGCCAGTTGAGGGCGTCTGTCACGGGAGCCGTTGCGTATCGCGGTAGACGATGTTGCCCTTGAGCAACGTCAAGATGCATTTCAGATCCTTCAGGTCGTGGCTGGGCGCCGGAATTGTTGCGCAGTGGAGGCGGGCCTTTCCAACCTTCACGAGGAGTTTTCCACCGGAGGCTTGCGACAACGCTAGGATAGAATGCATGCCGTCACCAGAAAGGGGAATTCTCGTGAACAGCCCACTTCGCCTGTGCCTGGCCGGAGCTTTGCTGGCCGTGACTTTCGCGTCGACAAGCCAGACGGCGCAGTCCCCCAATGCATTCGGAATTCCGACGCCGGGCGCGCCTCAGCCGACGGCTGCGATCAACGCGGTGCCCGGTACACGCGCGCAGGGCTGGACCGCACAGGGACGTTCCGAGGTCATCGCTCGACATGGGGTGGTGGCCACCAGCGATCCTCTGGCCGCGCAAGCGGGGCTCGACATTCTCAAACGGGGAGGCAACGCCATCGACGCCGCAGTTGCTGCGGGCGCTGTTCTGGATGTCACCTCGCAGAACGATACGGGAATCGGAGGAGACCTCTTTGCTCTCGTCTGGTCGGCTCGAGACAAGAAGCTCTATGCATTGAACTCTGCCGGATGGGCGCCTGCGGGTTGGACGCCGGCATTCTTCACCGAACAACTGAAAGTACGCGCGGTGCCGAGCAGCGGCGTCAATTCGGCCACGGTACCCGGCGCGATCTCCGGCTACGATGCCCTGTTGAAACGATTCGGTACCCTGACGTTCAAGGAGACCTTTGAGAGTGCGGCGCAGATCGCAGAGCAGGGTTGGGGCCAGGCCGAGCGCCGGGCCAGTGATCTTCGAGGCGCTGCTGCCGGATTGCGCGCCGATCCCGATTCCCTTCAGACCTTTCTGGTCGGGGGGCAGGCCCCATCCCTGTACGGCATCATTCGCAACCCGCAACTCGCGACGGCCCTGCGCCTGATTCAGAAGAACGGCCGCGACGCGTTCTATAGCGGCCCGATCGCCACAGCCATAGTCGCCAAGGTTCGCGCGAACGGCGGAGTGATGGGCCCGAAGGATCTGGAGGAGTTTCAATCAGAGTGGGTAGAACCGATTTCGACGAACTACCACGGCTACGACGTTTATCAGCTTCCGCCGCCCGGCCAGGGATTTGCCGCCCTCGAAATGTTGAACATTCTGGAGGTCTGCGTTCCGAAACTCGGCTTTAACCTGGGAAAGCTGGGACCGGGCGATCCCACCTACTGGCACCTGATGATCGAAGCCAAGAAACTGGCCTATGCCGACCTCAATGCCTACAATGGCGACCCGAAGTTTTCCACCATACCCGTCGACAGACTTCTGGCGAAGACTTACGCAGCGACGCTGTGCGGCAAGATCAATCCGGACAAAGCCAACTCGCCGCCGAACACCGGAGGACTCGAAGGGGGAACGATCTATCTCACCACGGCCGATCGCTGGGGCAACATGGTGTCGCTCATTCACAGCGTGTTCAGCGTGTATGGCAGCCGTGCCACCGTACCGCCTTACGGTTTCGTACTTCACAATCGTGGAGGGGCGTTCTCGTTGAACCCGGCGAGTCCAAATGTGGTTGCGCCGCGCAAGAGGCCCTTTCATACAATCATCGCGGGCTTCGTTGCGAAGGATGGAATGCCCTTGATGACTTTCGGCAACATGGGCGGCAGCGTGCAGCCGGAGACCCACGCGCAACACATGGTGAATCTCATCGACCATGGGATGAACGTCCAAATGACCACCGACGCAGCGCGATTTACGCATTCCGGCGGAATGACAGTGGTGCTGGAGGCGCCGCTGTTCAATCTTGTGGGCGCGGCGCTGCGCGCCAAGGGTCATGACGCGCGTTCCGGAAACGGAGGCTCCGTCGGTGGATATCAAGGAATCCTTTTCACTCGTGATCCTTCACTGCCGGAACCGACCTTTGACACCCGCAGTATTCAACAAGACCTGCCGGTGAACGGCATCTACCGAGCCGGGTCGGATCATCGAAAAGACGGGCAGGCCGTCGGTTGGTAGCAGAATGTGCCGTCGGAAGCTTGCGGAATGTCGTCGATGTTGGAGCCAGCGCGCTCGCATAAAACGCGTCAGCGAACGTTCGATCGCAACCATCGTTCGTGATACGGTCCGCCACTAAAGCGGCAGAGATCAAGAGAGCCGCCTCCTGGAACGCACTTGAGCGGACCTCGAGGCGGCTTTTCGTTTATGATTGCGCGGCATCGCTGCCACGAATACTTGTGAGGGCTGCTGGTGGCGTTCACACGCATGTTCGCCGAACGGAGCGTCGCATCCGCGCGACTAGCTGACTTGACGATGGAGGGAAGAAAAGTGAAGAAGTACCTGATCCTGTTTTTTTGCAGCATCGGATTGCTCGCACAGTCGATGACAGCCCAGCAACAAGGAAGGGGAGCACAACAGCCGACAAATCCGGGAGCAGCGCAGCCGGCGCGAGGTGCAACGCAGCAACCAGCAAGAGCCGCGCAGGTCCGTTCGCCTGAGCTCCACCCCGATCGAACGGTTACGTTCCGTGCCGCCGCGCCGAAAGCCAGTGAGGTCGTGCTCACTGGAGAGTTTGCGAACGGTCCACAGAAAATGCAGAAGGATGCGCAGGGAGTGTGGACTCTTACGGTCGGTCCCGTGGATCCGGATCTTTACGAGTACGAAATTTCGATCGATGGAGTGACATCGATCGATCCTCGAAATCCCCTGGTGAAATACAACCGCGCGCCCGGAGTGGTGTCGAGCTTGCTGGACGTGCCCGCGGCCGGTCCGCGGTTCTTTGATATCAAGTCTGTCCCTCATGGGAAAGTGGATGTTCGATTCTACGATTCGAAAGCGACGCAGTCCGTTCGGCGGGTCCGGGTCTATACTCCGCCCAACTACGAAAAACTTCCGGGGCGGCTGCCTGTCTTATACCTGCTCCATGGCGGCGAAGGCGACGACACCGTCTGGACGGAGTTCGGACGCGCACACGCCATCATCGATAACCTGCTCGCCGAAAAGAAGGCGCCGCCAATGGTTGTCGTGATGCCGGACGGCTATGCGTACGGGTGGGACTCCGGTGTCGCGGCGGACAAGCAACAGGCCGACTTTTTGAAAGACCTGAAGGAAGACCTTATTCCTTTCGTGCAGGCGAACTATCGTGTGTCGCCGAACCGGGAGCAGCGTGCATTGGCGGGATTGTCTCGCGGTGGCGCCCAGACCCTGAACATCGGCCCTAAACATCTCGACCTTTTCAGCCGTTTGGGAGTGTTCAGCGCCGGGGGAAACACGAATCCCGAAACCAGCGATTTCACCGCTAAGAACGCTTCGGCACTCAACTCCAAACTCAAATTGTTTTGGATCGGCATGGGGACGGAGGACGCCTCGTTTGCAAACGCAAACAGGTTTTCAGAGTTTTTGAAGGCCAACGGCGTGAAACACACGTATCGCACGATTCCGGGGGCCCACACATGGATCGTCTGGCGCAAATTTCTAAATGAGATGGCGCCGTTGCTCTGGCAGTAAACCGAAGAGGCTTCAACCGATGGGATTCATGGGGTCCTCACTTTAGGAACTGTGGAGGATGCCGGTAGACGCCCTGCGCATCGCGTTCGCACTCGTGTTCGATAAGCTGAAAATTCGGCTCCGCATGCCGCGCGAGATCGACGCGGATCTTCCACGGACGTTCAAAGACCTCGGGATTTTCGATGGTCGCCTCGTATCGCAGGGTGTCGGCTCCAGTTCGGGTATAGCGTTCGATAACATGGAGCTTGTTGCCGCCAAAATTGCCGGCGCTGTCAAACCATGTTTCCGGTTTGAAGTTCGTCACGTCCACCACGAGCGTGTTTCCTTCCCACCGGCCTCGTGAGTCTCCCATGTAGAACTCAATGCCGTCGTCATAGTGCGGACGTCCGTCCGTGAAGATCACGCGATAGGCGTGAACATGCTGATAGACGATCACGACACGATCCGAATTTTGAAAGATCTGGAATGGTTCAGGTAACAACACAGCCCGCGGAATACCCGGCTGGAAGCAAGAAAGGAGCGGGTCGGAGGTTTCACGTTCCTTGGAGTTCCGATCCGCCGCCTTACGGGCATCGGCGCGGTACGGGATTCTGCCATTGGCCGGATCCACGACTGTCGACTTCGCGGCGGGCTGGCCGCGCTGCGCAGGCGTACCTTCGAGATTCCGGTATGCGGTTCCTGTCGCTTGCCAGATGCCGCGAAGATCGCGGGATTGTCCCTGCGCCCACGCGGTGCCCGCGAAAAGAATCCAAATCAACACGAAGCGCATCATTTCTTTTCTCCGTTTACTGCGGGAAGGTGCGCGGCGTCTCGTTCTCCTTCAATGCAACCATACTCCAGCAATTCGACATCGGCCGGACGCCGGCGTAGCGGCACACGCAACGTAAACGGTCGTGAGAATACGGCGGGGTTTTCCACCGTTGCCTGGTAGTCCAGAGTGTCTTTGCCCGTCAGTCGAAACCGCTCCACAACATGGGCGCCGGCGCCCATAAAGTTCCCGGCCTGATCCAGCCAACTGCGGCCGTTCAATCCACGCACCTCCACAACGAGAGTGTCGCCTTCCCAATGGCCGCGCGAATCCCCGTTCCAGGTGAAGTAGTCCTTAAGGAAGGGCCGGCCGTCGGTTGGGATGATGCGAACGCCATGTTCCGTTTCGGCAAGGATCACGACGTAATTGCCGTCCTGAACGATCTCCAGCGGGAATGGCGGGAACATGATCCGAGGCACGCCGTGCATGTGGCATTGGCCAACAGGGTCGCGTTCACGATGCCGATCATTGTCGGCTGCGCGTTCGCGCATGCCAGGGAGATACGGAAGTTTTCCACCTGGCGGGTCGACGATGACGCTCGGGCCCGCCGGCGTTCCATACGATGCTCCGTGCTCTTCCACGTTGAATGCGGCGGACAGGCTTGCGGCCATCCAGATACCGCCGAAGTTTGGACGCCCGTCAGCAAGGCGGGGCGGAGTAAACTCCGTCTGCGCCGTGGCGACCATCGTCACGACTAAGAGCATCGCGACCTTCATACTATTGCCCGCCTTCACGCGATGACGCTCCATTGAACTGGCGCCCATCGGGCAACTTCACGGAATTGGCATTGGCCGTATTCGATCCGTCTTTCGCCCGGAATGCATCGACGGTGATGTGATCCCCCGCGCGGAGCGAATCCTTACGCCATCCTCGCCGAAACAACGCGTTGGTGCTGCCCGTTTCGACGGCCCATCGAACGACCGCACCATCCGGATTCCTGACGTCGAGATGGATCCACGAATGCGGGTTCATGAATTCGAACCGAACGACGGTGCCTTCCAGCTTCACCGGTTTCTTATCGTCAAACTCTGCGGCAAATGAATGATGAGCCGAAGCCGGCAACACGGAACCGAATAAACAAAGGAATTGGAGAAGAAGGCCAACAATTCTTTTCATGGAGTCGTCCCCTTCGATCGAAAGATTGGGCGCCTTGGCTGCCGGTGCAGAATAGTCTCTCTCGGGCACGAGCTCCAATATTTTTGATTGAGACTTAAAACGTATATCGCCATGGTCGGCTTTTGTTTGATGGCTTAACCGGCGTGCTGTATACAAGAAGGCACTTTGCATATGTAACTGGAGTTCACCTATGTCCGCTCGAAGTTCGTTCCATGTTGCCGGCATTATGAGGGTTGCTGTTGTCCTCACACTGTTCGCGGGGTGGTGCTTTGCACAAGCGCCTGCCCGGTCAGAGTCGAAGGTGGATTGGTTCAGGGAACCATTGAAGATGGGCTGACGGTCTACAGGGGCATTCCGTTCGCAGCGCCGCCGGCGGGCGATCTGCGCTGGCGTGAACCGCAACTTGCCGCGAAATGGGAGGGAACCCGTCAAGCCGTGAAATTCGGCCCAGCGTGTATGCAAGCACGGGCTCCGGGTGGCAATAGCGGCCCGGGCATGAGTGAGGACTGCCTGTACCTCAACGTCTGGACTCCAGCGAAATCCACGCAAGAGCGTATTCCTGTGTTCGTGTGGATTTATGGCGGCGGATTCACCGCAGGCGCCACATCCGAAGCAAACTACACCGGAGAACGACTGGCGCGGAAGGGCGTGGTGCTGGTGAGCATCGCGTACCGTGTCGGCCCGTTGGGATTCCTGGCGCATCCGGAATTGAGCAGCCAGGCTCGCAACAAGGTTTCGGGCAATTATGGTCTGCTCGATATGATCTCTGGTCTGCAATGGATACAGAAGAATATCGCCGCGTTTGGCGGAGATCCCCGGCACGTGACCATCTTTGGTGAATCCGCCGGCGGCATTGCCGTCAGCATGTTATGCGCTTCCCCGATCGCGAAGGGCCTCTTCCACGGCGCAATTTCTGAAAGCGGCGGATCGTTTGGTCCGACCAGGGCGACCACCTTCCCCGGGGAGAATCTCAAACAACTCGCGGACGCGGAACGCGCCGGAGAGGCCTATGCGAAGAGCGCGGGAGCGGCGTCCATTGCGGAACTGCGAAAGGTGCCGGCCGATAAACTTCCGGCCACGGCGCTGGGCACCGCATGGCCCATTATCGATGGATGGGCGGTGCCCGACGACCAATACAAACTGTATGAAGCAAAGCGATACAACGATGTCCCGGTTCTCATCGGCTATAACTCGGACGAAGGGGCCAGTTTTACGCCCCCGCGAACTCCGGAAGACTACGTTACAGCAGTAAAACAGCGCTACGGCCCCTACGCGGAGAAACTGCTACAAGCCTATCCGCCAGGAACGACCAGCGTTGCGAAGACTGCGCGGGATTTGACCCGCGATGCGGCCTTTGGCTGGCATACCTGGATCTGGGCACGGCTCCAGTCGAAAACGGGCAAATCCAAAGTCTTCTATTATTACTTCGACCAGCACCCGGAATATCCTGCCGATTCTCCGCGCGCGGGATACGGGTCGACGCATGGTTCGGAGATTCCGTACGTGTTTCAGCATCTCAATGCGCAAGCCGCCGAGCAAGACCGTCAAATCTCTGAGGCGATGGCGACGTATTGGACAAACTTCGCCAAATACGGCGATCCCAATGGGCAGGGGTTGCCGCAGTGGCCCGCCTTCAGCGACGCAAATCCTGCGGTGATGCACTTCGCTCAGACACCGCACGCAGGGACCGTGCCCAGCGCCGAGTCGCTGAAGGTTCTCGATGCGTACTTCGCCTGGCGCCGCACGCCGGAAGGAGCGGCAGCGGTCAAGTAAGCCGTGCCATTGGAAAAGGTCCGCGAAGGCTCACGCCGAGAGAATAGACTTTCTGGTTCTT
>DASTBJ010000444.1:0-2967 GCA_035712125.1 Terriglobia bacterium | reverse complement strand
AGTGGAGAAGGTATGAAGAGAGCTGCCTACTGGATCGTTGCGATACTTGTGCTGGTTGGTCTTCAGCTGCAGGTGTCCAATTGGATCGGTCCTTATTACTACACGATCGTCATCCTCGCCGGAATCTACATCATCCTTGCCGTGAGCCTGAATCTGATCAACGGCATCACAGGTCAATTCTCCATCGGGCATGCCGGGTTCTACGCCATCGGTGCATACACCTCTGCGACTCTGGTCACCTATGGAGAGAGTTCGATTCGCGGCATGGTCGCTTTCCTCCCCCGGCTCGGACAGGATGCAGTTCTTTTGTTGATGGGGATTGCGGTGGCGGCCATTGCCGCGGGCATCGCGGGTCTGGCTGTAGGTATTCCTTCGCTGCGCCTGCGCGGTGATTATTTGGCAATCGTGACTCTCGGATTCGGCGAGATCATTCGTGTCGTGATTCTAAATGTCGAAGCCATCGGCGGCGCACGAGGATTCTCGAATATCCCGCCAATGAGTGATTTCTTTCTGTTTTGGGTGTTTCTCTTTGTGCTGATCACCGTCTCCGTAATCAGCAATCTCGTGAACTCCAGCTATGGCCGCGCGTTTGTTTCTATCCGAGATGATGAAGTTGCCGCCGAAGCGATGGGTGTGGATACCACACGGTTCAAGGTTCTTTCCTTTGTGATCAGCTCAATGTTCGCCGGTATAGCAGGAAGCCTGTTTGCGCACCATACGGCCTATCTGAATCCGAATTCGTTCACGTTCATCACGTCCTTTTACTTGATCATCATGATCGTGGTTGGAGGACTTGGTAGCATCCATGGATCAATTCTCGGAGCAATTCTCATTACTGTGGGCCTCGAGGTTTTTCGACGCTTGAGCGAATACCGCCTTGTCGGTTTCTCGATCCTCCTGGTTCTGGTGATGCTCTACCGCCCCCAGGGATTGATGGGTGTCTGGAACCTGCTGCGGTTCAAGCGAAGAACGGCAGTCGCAAAGTCGTGATGGGAATACTTGACATAAAGAGTTGCACAAAACGATTTGGGGGCCTCATTGCCGTCCGCAATCTGAACATGTCGCTGGCCCCCGGAAGTCTTTACGGCCTGATTGGACCGAACGGTGCGGGAAAGACCACTGTCTTCAACCTCGTCACGGGAGTTTACACACCGGATGAAGGATCCATCGAGCTCGACGGCAAGAGCATTCATCAGAAGAAGCCTTCGGATATTGCATCGCTTGGGATGTCGCGGACTTTTCAAAACATTCGGCTCTTCCGGAGCATGACAGTTCTGGAAAACGTGAAGCTGGCTCGCCACATGCGGCGAAAGCAGGGTCTCCTGGATGCTGTTCTCAGAACACACAGGCTCACGCAGGAGGAGCGTGAGATTGAGCACAACGGTCTGGACCTGTTGAAGATTTTCAATCTTGCGGGACGGGCCAACGAACTCGCTTCCAACTTGCCTTATGGAGCCCAGCGGCGCCTGGAGATCGTGCGGGCTCTGGCAACACACCCCAAAGTATTGCTACTCGATGAGCCCGCCGCGGGAATGAATCCGCAGGAATCGGTTGAGCTGATGCATCTGATCCGCTCTGTTCGAGACCGTTTCGGGCTGACTGTGCTGCTAGTGGAGCACAACATGAAGGTGGTAATGGGGATTTGCGAGAAGATCCAGGTCATCGACTACGGAGAGACTATTGCCTTCGGCACCCCGCGGGAGATTCAGGACGATCCGAAAGTCATCGAAGCGTATCTGGGGGGCGCCTGACAGCCATGCTGGAGCTGACAGGACTCTCAAGCGGGTACGGCGCGATCGAAGCGTTGAAGTCGATTGATGTTCGTATCGACAAGGGAGAGGTCGTCACCCTGATCGGCGCCAACGGCGCAGGGAAGTCGACGACGTTGCGGAGCATTACCGGTCTCGTTGCTCCTACCGCCGGTGATATCGTTTTTGAGGGTCAAAAGCTGAATGGAAGGCCCACGCACGAAATCACGGCGCTTGGCATCTCCATGGTGCCCGAAGGGCGGGCGATTTTTGCGAACCTCACAGTGCTTGAGAACCTCGAGATGGGAGCGTATCTGCAGAAGAACAAGGCTCAGAATGCAGCCTCCCTCGACCGCGTTTTCAGCCTTTTCCCGAGGCTGAAGGAACGCCGGAAGCAGGCCGGTGGGACGCTCAGCGGCGGCGAACAGCAGATGTTGGCCATTGGACGAGCGTTAATGGCGCGGCCACGATTGCTGCTGCTCGACGAACCGTCCCTGGGTCTCGCACCTCTCCTGGTGCATACGATCTTCGGTGCGATCGACACAATCAACAAAGAGGGCACCACCATCCTGCTGGTCGAGCAGAACGCCAATGCCGCCCTTCGCCATTCCAACAGGGCTTACGTCCTGGAAACAGGGTCGATTGTCATGGAAGGACCCTCCGATCGCGTAGCCGCTGATCCCCGCGTAAAGGCAGCCTATCTCGGCGAAAAGTAAAGTCCGCGAAATACCCACTCGAATCTCCGTGTTTTCCGCGACTGTCGTCTCATAGCCAAACGAATAGTTCAGAAAGCTCAATGTCTGACAAATGCGGCGATTCTTGCATGGACCATTGCGCGAAGAATCCTTTTTGTAGGGGAGGCATGATGCCGGCGAGAGACAGAAGGCGTTTTAGCGTGGACGAGTATTACAGGATGGCTGGGATTGGTCTCTTCAAGGATGGTGAGAGGACTGAGCTCGTGGACGGTGAGATTGTTAGGCTGACGCCTGGCTCCCGTCATACAGACGCGGTGAGCCGCGTCTGTCGCGGCCTGAGCGTCTTGTTGGGCACGAGAGCGTTCGTTCGGGCGCAGCTGCCGGTGCGTCTTGATCTGTACAACGAACCGCTGCCGGACATCGCCTGCGTAAAGGTGCGCAGCGACTTTTACGAGTTCCGGCATCCTGTCCCTGCCGACATAGCCGTAATCGTCGAGATTGCTGAAACCTCCCTCGACTACGAC
>DASTBJ010000443.1:0-16693 GCA_035712125.1 Terriglobia bacterium | reverse complement strand
TGCGTGACCCCGAGGCGGCCGCATCAATCGAAATTGTGGGCGCGAAGGCTGAACCTAGAGGCAGGAAACCGGGAACGCTGGGATACATGGCGCCCGAACAGCTTGAAGGGGGCTCGACGGATGCCCGGACGGACATCTTTTCGTTCGGCATCCTTCTGTACGAGATGTTTACGCACCGGCGCGCGCTTCCAAATTGCCCCGAGACAGTCTCCTCGCTCGGCGCCAGCCTTCCGGCACCGATATCCCACAGCCGCCCCGGGACTCCGACGCTCGTCGATTCCCTGGTAGCGCGCTGCCTGACGTTACAGCCCTGCGATCGCTGGCAATCTATGGTGGAGGTGCTGTCGCTTTGCCGGGAGATTCGAGCAACTCTGCGCGAGAGCTAATTTGGAATTATTGCGGCCGGGCGCCAAACCGCTCGTTTTCCAGGCAGATTTCATCGATCAGATCGGTGTCTACGACGATTCGCTGTCTCAACGTGACGGTCCACGGCTTTGTATAAGCTTTGGGATCATCGACAGTCACCCTGATTTCGAGATGGCCGAAATCGGGGCGACGGACCTCCTCTCGAACCTTCGCTTCCCGGGTTAGCACGCTTCCATTCCAGTCGATCCACGTATCGTCTCGAAGCCCGATGGTATCGATCACCAGGGTATCGCCCGACCACTTCGCCGACGAATATCCTTGCCACGTCGGGTGAGGATCCCTGGGTAGCGGCCTAGCGTCGGTGAATATCTGACGGTACCCGGCATTCATTTCATTCAGCATCACCAGAAGACTCGGAGTGTGAACGAACTTCAGCAAGTGAGGCAATCCGTACGCTCGTAGGAAGTTATCCGGAAGGCAACGGATGTGGGGATCATCGATCGCATTGTTCTCTGTGCGCTGCTTCACGATCGGTACGAGCCACGGTTGATAGGGCAACCCACCCGGAAGATCGACACCGATGTTCGCCATCTGTCGCGAAGAGCGGATTGCCGCGGGATCCCCAGGAGTTGCTTCTTCCTGGGCGTTTCGTGCTTCAGCAGCGCCCGGCGGACGATTGGTGTCTGCAGTTGTCCAGACGCCGGAAAAGTCTGGCTTGCCGTCTGCCAGACGCGGGGTAGGAGCAGTCATGTTCACCGTTCCGTCCGCTTTGCGGGGCACCCCCGCAGTCGGATACTTGATCCACTGAGCGTTCACCTGGGGCGAGGCGAGCAGCGCGATCGGAATTGCGAGAGACAGTCGAGAAAGAAATGAAAGCCGCATGCGGCGAAGCATACAACACTGCTGCCGTCCGCGACAGAAATGCGACGCGGCTGCTACTGCTTCTCAAAAACCAGCACGTTCATGACGCGCTGTCCGTCGCCACCAAAGTCGGAACGGTCCGTCATCGTTTGCCCGTCCCTGGACACCGTTCTAGTGCTGGTCGCCACGACCTTGCCGTCCTGCTTCTGAGTAATTTCGACCGTGTATGCGTTGAGCGCTTTGTACGAAATGGTTCGCTCGACCCTGGGACCGATATGAGATGCCAGCGACGTTGCGAGAGTCGCGATCGTGTGTTGAGGGTAATCCTTGCCGTCATAGTGTGCGGCCGATATCGCCCCCAGCGAAGGTATGCCCTCCACACTGACGTTGAAAGTGATGGCGACAATCGAACCGTCTTGTCCGGCCGCGTACTGCCGCACACTTCCAACGCCCCTTGGCGGCGCCGGTCCAGGACTGTATGTGGACTTTTCCATGTTCTGCTTCCATACACCGATAATCGGATTCGGCGGTGAAAGCGTCGTTGGACCCTGCGCGACGAGCGAACCGGTGATCAGCGCCAGGCAGGCAAAAGCAAAGCTGCGTTTCATAGAACCTCCATAAAAACGGCAAATGCGCGGGCGGTCAAATGATCAGAGCTTCGAGGAGCGTGCTGAGTCATTTCTACACCGGGCGAGGTGAGGCCGTCAATGCACCCCGGGGAAGGTAGTGCGTTACTTCGAACTCAGACGAGCCACCTGTCCCCCTAAGTTAGGGGGACAGCGGCATCGCGTTTTTTGCGATGCCGCGAGAGGGGGTTCCCAGGCCGCATGTTTACAACGTTTCCTTTGGAACCTCCCCCACGGCATCGCAAAAAAAACGCGATGGCCATCCCGACGGCTATGGATCGCGTCTTTCTGGCGATAATATTTCGACGCAATCCATGACCAGGCTCGGAATTCTCTTTTTACTCCTGCTGCCTGCCTCCGGCCCCCAGCGGACTGTGCCGGGCCTCGCTTCGATCGAAGGTGTTGTCGTGCGCGCGGGAACCGATACCCCGATCCCGGGAGCAACGGTTGAGCTGACCGGTATTGCTCCACGGACGGTCGAAGGAAGTTCAACGGCAGGACGGGGTTTCATCTCCGTCGATGTGCGTGAGTCCGAAAGTGACGGAAAGGTTCTCTCCTACATCGGCACAACCCGCTCGGATGGCAGATTCGAGATCCGAAACATACGCCCGGGCGTCGACTATCACCTTATCGCGTTGAGTGTCCCTGAGTACTTGCCGGCTCAATACGGCCAGCGTGGTCCCACTGTTCCCGGACGTTCCATCACTGTGGTTTCGGGCGATCACCTAACCGATTTACGCATCGAGATGACTCCCGGTGCGACGATTTCCGGCCAGGTGGTCGATTCGAGAGGACAGGGCCTGCGGAATGTCCAGGTGGAGCTCCGCCGCCCCTGGTACCTCGAAGGGTGGCGACTCCTCGTGGAATGGACTGAACTCGCCGGTCGATTGCAAGGCGTCGGCAAGACGAATCGCGCTGCCACTGCGAGAACGAATGCGCGAGGGGAATTCGTCTTTTCGGGTCTCGCTCCCGCTCAGTATTACGTTCGAACATCATTTTCAGACGAATCGAGCTTGAAGCCCATCAACCTTCGCTCTGCAGAAGTCATCGCCGACGTCAGGATCGTTGCACCGGTTGCCGGACCTCGATGGGTGACGGGATCCGTTCGGGATACCGACGGCTTGCCTCTGCGTTTCGGCCGAATTCTTGTCTTTCGACGCGACGTCGCCCCCGTCTACCAAAGAGCACGGGTTACGGCGGTGCCTGTCCAGAATGGTCTATTCGAATTACAGCTTCCGGGTCCGGGGAAGTACGTGCTGACCGCCATCCTTTCCGACGATCCGTCGGCCCCGCGCGGCCGGCGGGAAATAGAAGTTCGCGACCTCGATCTAAGAGATATTCGTCTAACGTTGTCGGACCCCTTCAATATTCCCGGCACTGTTGTTTTCGAAGGAGCGTTACCGCCCACTTCCGTCAGCGATTCGCTTGTACTAAGTCTCTATCCAATGACCGCAGATCTGCCCGCTCCACGAACAGTGAGATTGCCGAAAGCGAACGGAACGTTCCTTCTCGAGGAAGTGTTGGCAGGCGATTATCGGGTCGAAGTCCTGCCGGTCTTGACGGTGCCACCAGGTTCATTGCTCCCCGCAGCATTCGAGAATGTGTTCGTGAAATCGGTCACGCTCGACGGCAGAGATCTGCTCAACGAAGGCCTTCATTTGGAAGCCCCGCCGCGTCGTGATCTTCAGATCGTCATCAGCGCCAATGGTGGAGTGATTGAAGGTCGAGTCGTCGATGCCGGTGCGACAACTCATGCGAACGTAAAGACAGTTGCCGTCCCAAGCGGCTCACGCCGGAACCGCGGCGATCTCTACAAGTTCGTGTCAACTGACGACGAAGGCCGTTTCAGATTGACCGGCCTGTCTCCGGGTGAGTACAGACTTTTCGCGTTCGAGCGCGTGGAGGAAGGCGCCTGGCAGGATCCGGAATTTATCCGGTTATTTGAAGCGCGCGGCGTAACTGTGCGTGTCGAGCAGGGCCAGAAATCTACGGTGGAGATACCCGTCACTCCCGCCTGGAACTAACCGCTATCTTCCGTAATAGCCGTCTCGTGACTGCCGGACCTGCATGTCTCCACCACGCACGCGGACTTCAATGCGGTGGTAATTGCCATCAAGTCTGGCCGTTGGCGTAAACGCGAGACTGTAGGACGTCCCCAGTTCACGAACAATCTGTTCAAAGAGCAGCCCGGTATCCGAATTCCTTTGAGAGTAAACAACTCGTCCGCCTGAAACCAACGCGATCTGTTCCATTCTCGATCGCACCTGCTGAAGGTTATACAGCGACAAAGGCGTGAACTGCGTGCCCGGAAACAGTCCCGCAGCATCCACATTGCCTGGGCTCACATCCGTATTGACTGCAATAAAGTAGAAAACCGTATCGCTTCCTTCGATCGTCCTTCGCACCCCGACGAATCCTGGGTCTTCAGCCGGATCGACGAATCGCGAAAGAGTGACCCCGCCGACTCTGGAGGTTTTCGATGGGATGCCGGAGTGGACGCCATCCGTGAAGACAATGACGCCCCTTCGCCCCTGAATGTCACGCATTCTGACCGCTGTTGAAGCCAGAGCCCCGTAAAAATTGGTTTGATCGCAGAGCGGGGAAGGCATCCGCATTTGCACGTTTAGGGGTTCCGCGCCGCGTGACGTCCAGTTGAGAATGACACTGGTGCCGGCGCCAAACGCCTGGACACCAATTCGGTCCTGGGGCCGGAGTGTCGAAATAAAGGTGTTGAGAGACTTCAGCAGGAACGGCCAGGCCTCACGTGTGCTGCCCGTGCAGTCAAACAAGGCGAGGATGTTGTAAGGCGTTTCAACGGATGCGAAGTTCTTGATCTCGCGCGGTTGTCCGTCTTCAAAGACTGAAAAGTCTTCCTGTGTCAGATTCGTCAATGGCCTGCCCATGGGATCAAGGACGCTGACGTCCAGCGAAACCAGAGGCACGTCAACCTGAAGTCGAAGCGGGATGTCCTGGGCAATGAATGCCGCTTCGTGTCCCAGGCAAAACACGCATACGAGCACGAATGCGACTCGGCGAAGGCGGATCATCTCTCGTTCGACGAAATTCGATGGATCAAGGTTGACCTTCCGGGATGGAAATTTGAGAGGTGCACACAGCTTAGGACTCAGGGGGGCGTGGAAGCGGGACAGTCCAATCTGAGGTTTCCAATTTCGGATTTGAAATGCAGGAATCGTCCAATTTCGAAATTTCAAAATCTCATCTCCCCCCGCAGGACCTCAATCGTCGATGCGTCTCCCGTAAATAGCCCCTCCGGAAACTGCCGATAGCTGAGGATCACATCCCGAATCTCGGTACCCGTGTTGTTATTGAACCCAAACCCCGCGAGGTATTGCAGCCGGAGATTCCGGTCCGTGTTAATCTCCGCGCCGGCGATCCACCCAGCAAGATCGCTGCCGCGCCCGGAATAGGTTTTCAGCACATCGAAAATTGTCGCGTAGGCGACGTCCGAAAGCGATGTTTTCACCGCTGCGTATTCGGGACTGTCAATCTTCGCCTGCCAGGCATCGACATTGATGGGAGCTTCTTGCAGCCTTCCCACCAGCACCGCATCGTAGCCGCGACCGTTGATGTCATCGTTTCGCCAGATGGTCGCGTTAGGGAACACCTGAAGAAACGTTGCAACCTCACTTCGCACCACGTCTTCGGTACTCTCATAAAGCGGCACCCACTGCGTCACGACGCCGCCCGGATTCAGGCGCGCCTTTACATGCTCGAAGTATTCCCTGGTGTACAGCGTGGCGGCGCCCTTGACCCACGGGTGGATCGGATCCGACGTGATGGCGTCGAACTTCTCAGGGGTCGTGAACATATAGTGCCGCGCGTCGTCGATTACGATCTGCACATCGGGATTGGCCGCGACGTCGTTGTTCACCTCGCGAAAGTACGTCGAGACAACGGTAGGAATCAGTGGCTCCAGTTCGCAGACCACCATGCGTTCCACGGTGGGATGGATACTGATGGCGCCGGCGGTAACGCCAGAGCCGAAGCCGACCACCAGCACGCTCCTGGGTCCTTTCTCGTGCATCAGTGCCGTGAGGTGGCCCAGCAGCCTCTGGAGGCGCATGTCTTGCGGTTCGGTCGATGCTTCAACCTTGCCGCTGACGTGAAAATTTCTCCAGCCCTTGGCGTCCTCAGTAACGGCGATCGATGCGTTGATGCCCTCGGCCACGTACAGCGCGTTCGGCTCGCCCTGCCACGGGAGCATTCGTCCCCACGCCACGAGTCCTGCCGGTACGGGACGGACAGTCCCCGCGACCACGATCACGCCGAGGAGCAGGATGCCGAACGCAACAATTCTGCCGTGACGTGGTTGTCGATTGGTATCCGCCGCAGAACCCGAGGTCGAACGAAACAGCGGAACCAGGAGAGCGGCAGCCGACACTGCAGAGACGGCGATGAGCACACGATGCGTACCGTGCGTTCCGATCAGCGGCACAAGGGCAAGGCCGGTAAGCATCGCGCCGGCGATTGCGCCGAGCGTGTTTGCTGCATAAACGCGTCCGACTGTCGCACCGGTATCCTCGCCGGTGCGCGCGGCCGCTGCTACCGCGAGCGGAAAGCTGGCACCCCAGAGCACGGCGCCGGGCGCCATTGCGAAAACCGCGCGCGCGATGTCGATCTGGAAGTTAAACCATGCATTGAGCGCAAGCGACGGGTCCACAGGCCAGAACGGGAGTTGCTGAGCGGCCATCCATGCGCCGTAAGCTGTCGTAAATGCCAGCAGAAGCTGCAACCAGCCAAGGATAGCGCGCGGATTAACCGCGGTCCGGGCGATCATGGAGCCGATCGCGCTGCCGACACCCAATCCGGCCAGAAACACGGCGAGGATAATGGAGAAGGCGTACGTCGTCGCTCCGAACAGTAGTGAGAGCAGGCGCGTCCAGACGACCTCCGCACCGAGCGCGGTAAAGCCGGAGAGCGCGATGGCGATGTAGATTCCACGAGGTCTCCAGCTCCTGAACACCGATCGCGCGGGCACTCGCGTTTCATCGCGGGTGGCGGCATAAGGCGCGCGTTTGGTGAGCAGCCAGCTCGCGCTCGCGACGGTACCATTGAGTGCAACAGCCACGAGCGATGCCGTCGTAAGGTCATACACACGCAGCAGGTAGAAGCCGGCGCCGAGAGACCCAAGCACGGCGCCGAAGATGTTGCCGCCATAGAAGAGTCCCAGCCATGCGATTCCTGACGGCGTTGCCGTCACAAAGCGCGAGATCGCGGGCAGGGTGGCGCCCATCAGCATCGTGGGCGGGAAGAGAAGGACGGCACAGAGAATCGCTCGCAGCACAACGCTCGAGGAGCCGCGATCAAGCGCGGTGTAGACGCCGCCCACCAGAGGCATCAACACGAGCAATACTGCACCGCAGCCGCCGATCAACGCTTCCAGCCCGGCGTACACGCGCAACGGGTGCTGCGTGCGCGACACGTACCGCGGCAGTAGAATCGAACCGGCACACATTCCACCCATGAACGTGCCGAGGAGTATTGCCAGAGAGACCGCCGACTGTCCGACCACGAGTTGCAGGATCTGAAACCAGGTAATCTCGTAGATCAGCGCCGCGCATCCGGAGCCGATGAAGAGAAGGAGCATCAGCGGGAAGTTGCGAGGAGATGAATTAGAAGAAGCAGCTGTCAATTAGCATCCATACTCGGCCAGGTGCTGTCGAAGCTCGGCTAACGTGTCCTCGCACAACTGTCTCGCGCTATTGGCGAACTTCCACGCCAGTTCCCACTCGGATCGCATTGCTATAGAACTCACCGCAGCCAATTGTTATTTCCGACGTAGCGAACGGTTGTCCGGGCAGTCCATCCTGCAAAGCCGGCGGCAAAACTACACCGCCGGCGTCCATTGGAGCGACCCTACTTGCGGCCTGCGGCATTCGGCGGAATGGTCCAGTAGTAGACTGTTCTGCCATTGATGTTCAGAGTCTTTTCCGGTGGCCATGCGTCACCCATGCTGAAAGCATGCGAGACGACGCGAGTGCCCGGTTTCAGCTCACGGAACAGTTTTGGACGCAGCTTCTCATTCAGAGTCTGGAGCAGATAGAGCGTCACGACTGTTGCTTCGCTAATGTTGGTTTCGAAGAGATCCTGATTCAGGAACTTCACCTTGTCACCCACATTGGCTTTTTTCAGATTCTCATTGGCTTCCTTGATCCGTTCCGGATTGATGTCGATACCAACGCCACGTGCGCCGTATTTCTGTGCCGCGGTGATGGGAATACGGCCATCTCCTGAGCCAAGATCGTAAATAATATCGGTGCTCTTCACCTGCGCCACATCAAGCATCGCGTCCACAACTTCCTGTGGTGTAGGCACGAAGATGACATCCGGCTGGCGAAGCTGAGCCGTCGGCGCTTGTGCCAGCATCAATCCGCCCGACACTGCGGTCGTCGTGATGATCAGCAGCGAAGCCAGTGTGCACAATCCTCTTGGAAAACCCATTCGATTTCTCCTTTTGTGACTCGTTTGACACATGTATCTATCGAAGGCGGTCGGGTCCGTCAACCAAGAAAATTCCCCCGGGAATTTGTTCCGGTTCAGCCTTGCAGAAGCTACTTGCAGGTTGTTGCCAGAGTGTGCAGCGATGTCACGTTGATGCTGTCGCCCTTCGGATCGCGGATCAGGAAACCTTTGGAGTAAATTTTGTGGCCCTTCAGTGCGTCCGGCGACGGAACGATATAGAGCAAACGTAACTGACCTTTGCCGAGATCTGTTGTTGCCGCAGCACTCAGCGTTTCCGCGTTCGGTGCGCCCGGTTCCGTAACGCGGGCGACGCCGGTGGCGTTCGTCAGCAGCCACACTTTGTCGGCACCCTGCTCAAGACATCCGATGGAATTGACGAGCGCATTGTTCGGTATATGGCCTGGGCCTTCCTTGCTCTCGACGCGGATTGTCTGGAGCGAGTCTGGCCTCAGCTCAGCCGTGGCACTTACAGGAAAGCCATTGACCTGAAGAATGTACGCGACGATCTGCAGATACGTGCTGTCACTCAGGCTCGCCGGGGCGCCACGCGGCATCGTGGTCTTGATGCGCTCGTAGTAAGCACCCAGGGTCTTGCCGCTCCAGTCGCGAAAGAAAGTGTCTTCCTTCAGGGAGCCCCCGACTCGGCCAGTGAGATCCGGCGCGTGACACCGGCTGCAACTCTCTTCGTAAAATACGCGGCCCTGCGCGGCCTGCGCCTCGGTGAAAACACCACTCCACACGGTTTTATCGTCCTGTGCAGGCCGGGCCACGAAGCCTGCCGGCAGAAGCAGTGCGATTAACAACAGCATGCATCTTGTGCGCATAGCAAGGCATTCTAGCAAAGCTAATCAGAAGTTCAGCCTCAACTGTCCGTGAAGTATGCGACCTCCACTCTGAACTCCACTCTTTGACGTGATCTATCTGACCTGAATTGAGATTGGGACCGGCGACTGCGCTCATGGAGAAAGCGACCATTGTGCGCGGGATTACAGTCCTAGTGCGCATGAACTCGTCTGATGCCCATATCCGCGGTCTTTGACAGGCCTTCACGTTCACAGTAGTATCCGCGCCAGCTTTCCAATCCTGAGGAGGATTTCCCGATGCGCTACACGCTCGTTTGTTATCTCGCCGTCACACTGTTGCTTCTCTCGGCCTGCAGTTCTGCCGACCAACCGGAAACGAATACTCCGACCGATGCTGCGGCGCCTGCGACGAGCGCGAACCCGCATGCCGGGACGTGGACACTGAACGTCGGAAAATCCAGCTACAGCCCCGGGCCTGCGCCGAAGAGTCAGACTTTGAAGATCGAGTCATGGGGCGATGATGGTCTGACTTATGTTGCGGACGGCGTGGGCGCCGATGATAAGCCGACGCACTCGGAGTTCCAGGCGAAATTCGACGAGAAAGATTATGAATTCAAGGGGAACCCCGATGCCGACATGCTGTCCTACAGCAAAGTCGACGCGAACACACTACACGCAACTCTTAAACGGAAGGGCGCCGCAGTGATTACTGCCCACGTTGTTGTCTCGCCGGATGGCAAAACGCGAACCGTAACACAGTCCGGTAAGGACGCGCAGGGTCGCGACGTCAAGATTGTCTCGGTTTACGAGAAACAGTAGAGTTTTCCGCCGGGATGTTGTCAGGCCTGCGGAGAATGCATTTCCGGGCGGAACGAAAGCATTGCCGCCCGCACATCTTCCGCCGTCTTCGCAGTTCCCATTGATGCGATGCAGCGCTCGATTGCAGCGATGTTCTCGTCCAGTTCGCGTGCTTTCTCGGGACCCTTTATCGCGTGCGTCCGGCCAAACGCGCGGACGACAATAGGCCGGTAACGGGGATGAAACACGAGACCTTGCAGGCGTTTTTCCAGGCCTTCAACCTGACCCGCGAGAACCTCGTTATACACGCCGAGTTTTACTTCCGTGAGCCGTTCGATATCGCTGCCCTCGTTC
Source organism: Terriglobia bacterium (assembly GCA_035712125.1). Taxonomy (GTDB): domain Bacteria; phylum Acidobacteriota; class Terriglobia; order 20CM-2-55-15; family 20CM-2-55-15; genus DASTBJ01. The sequence continues at coordinate 6,402 of DASTBJ010000443.1, read as the reverse complement.
TCGATCCATTGCATCTCCAGGCGAAGCAGAGTGTGCAGGTCATTTTGCCGGTATGCCTCGGTGAGTTCCTGCATCAACTGGACCTTCTCTTTTTGCCGCTGGCTATCACGTTCCAGATCGGGGTGAAGAACCCTGGCGAGCTGCTTATAGATGTTGGCAATACTTCGCTTGCGTAACTCTTCTGCAGCGCTCAGTTCCTCGTCCTCGGTAGCGTGACGCCCGTGTTCCGCGCAACGTGCGGCTTCCGCTTCCGCGTCTTTCATCTTGCGCGCCCGTGCCATGAGTTCCTCCGCTTTGGCCATGAACTCGGCTTCGGACGCCGCGGCCTCGAGTTCGGAAAAATCAGCGTCAACGCCCGCCTCGGCGAACATCTTCGCAAGAGCTGCTTTGACACTTTCCAGTGTTTTCTGTTCCTGGTCAGCATAAACAACGCCGTGGGTTGCGTTGTAGATCTCCCGTAGATCGGCATCCGTCAGCCCCTTTTCCTCCTTTGAAATCTCATCGAGCAATTCCTTGACGACTTCATTGAGTCCCAGACGAGCCGACCTGTTTGGGAAAAATGATTTGTTGATGTATGGCGCCAGCGCACGCACGAGTTCTTTCTGCAGCGCTGTATGTCTGGTAATTCGCGGAACGATCTCCGCTACGTAGAAATTCAGGGTCGCATCAAGCGCTTCTTCCTGGTCGTCAATCGATTCGCGAAGGGACTCCACCATTGCGAGAAGGTTGCGGAAGGTCTCCTGTGCTCTGGTCAGTGGGCGGCCTGCGGCGGGTCGTGGAACCAGGCCCGCGCCTTTCTTCTCATTTGTTTTCATCGTCGTTCATCATACCCGCTAGAATCGTGCCATGCGCTACATCCCTGCAATTGCTTTGTCTCTGATTGTGTCCGGGTTGCTGGTCGGGCAAGTCCGGAAGATTGATGACGCTGCGCTCCGGAATGCCGCGAAGTCGGCGGCGGATGGGGATTGGCTGAGTTACGGTCTTACACCAGGTGAGACGCGTTTCAGTCCTCTCAAGCAGATCGACGCATCCAACGTAAAACGTCTGGGCCTCGTTTGGTCGTACGAAGTCGGTGAAGGCGGCGGAGACCAGGAAGCGACGCCGCTCGTGTGGAACAACACGATTTTCGGCGTCACCAACTGGAGCATTGTTTTTGCCCTCGATGCGCGAACGGGCAAGGAGCGATGGCGGTGGGACCCCGAAGTGAACCGTAAAGCCACCAGCGACCGCATGTGCTGCGGTGTTGTGAACCGTGGCCTGGCACTTTATCAGGACAAGGTCTACGTGCCTGTGAATGATGGGCGGCTGGTCGCTCTGAACGCGGAAACGGGAAAACCCGTCTGGGAAGCTCGCGTTTCGTACGCGCAGGACGAGCAAACACTCACCATGGCGCCGCGCATCGCCAAGGGCAAAGTTATTGTTGGTCCGGCTGGCGGCGATCGTCCGACCCGTGGCTTCGTCGCTGCTTACGATGCCGAAACAGGACGCGAAGCCTGGAAGTTTTATACGGTGCCGGGCGATCCGGCCAAAGGCTTTGAGTCGCCCGCCATGCGCAAGGCTGCTGCGACGTGGGATGGGGAGTGGTGGAAACTTGGTGGAGGCGGAGCTGTCTGGGACGGGGTGTCCTACGATCCTGAAACCGAACTCGTCTATGTCGGCACAGGCAATGCGGAGCCGTGGCCGCAGGTGCTTCGGACCAAAGACGTCAGCACGGGTTACGACAACCTTTACGTTGCGTCCGTCGTCGCCCTGGACGTGGACACGGGCGAACTGAAATGGCACTACCAGATGGTTCCCGGCGATCAGTGGGATTACGACAGCGTCCAGCAGATGACGCTTGCGGATCTGAGAATCAACGGCAGAACGCGCAAAGTGCTCATGCAGGCGAACAAGAACGGTTTCTTCTATGTGCTCGATCGCGTCACTGGCGAATTCATCTCGGCCCAACCCTTTTCGCGCGTCACCTGGGCGAAGGGTATTGACCCTAAGACCGGACGGCCGATGATCAACCCGGAGGTCATGTACGGAAAGAATCCCACGCCCGTATCGCCGGGAGGTGGCGGAGCGCACAACTGGTCGCCCATGTCGTACAGCCCGCAGACGGGACTGGTCTATATTCCAACGCGCGGCTGGGACACGTTCAACTACGCCGCGAACCTCGATTTCAAGGCTGATCCGGCACGCGTTGGCGGCGCGTCACAAACCGGCTTGAATACAAACTCAGCCGGTCTACCCCGACAACCCGGAGGACCCGCAATCGGACCCGAACCGATCGGGATTGGAAACTCCCCCACTCTGGTAGCCTATGATCCCGTGAAGCAGGAGATACGGTGGCGTGTGCCCGTCGGCAACAGCAGATATGGCGGTACGCTGAGCACCGCAAGCGATCTGGTGTTTCAAGTCGTGCCGACGGGGCATCTCGTTGCGTACACGGCCGACAAGGGAGAAAAGCTCTTTGAATACGAGACACCGGGGCTCGGTCCCGGCGTTGGTCCGCCAATTACTTTCATGATTGACGGAAAACAGTACATTGCGTTCATGGGCGGCAGCGGAGGCGCGCAAAGTTCCGGGCAAACAGGGGGTATCCAGTCGACAAAACAGAAGCCTCTCTTGTTGGTGTTCGGCCTCGATGGAAAGGCGCAGTTCCCGAAACCCGGTGCCGTGCCTGCGGCACCGGGGACAGATCCGCATTAGAAGAATCGAGGCCAGGCCGGAGGGGGAATCGGAAAATTTCGAAATTGGACGAATCCTGCATTTCAAATCCGAAACTGGAAATCTCAAATTGGACGTCCAATCTGCGATTCCTCAATTTCAGATTTGAAATGCAGTCGTACATGAGCGGTTGCTCACAACGAATGATGAAAATCGTCCTCGGAGCCTGACTCTATTTTCGAAGGAGGATTCGTCCAATTTCCCAATTCCCCCTCCCGCCGATTTGCTAGCGTTTCCAGTCTGCGAGACGCATGCCCGCCGGAACCCGGCTTTGAGACGGATCGAGATGTTAGTGCTCTCATCGAGGAAGCGTGCACGCTGCACTCGTGCGACCGGTGCATTTCTCAAAAAACATGTGGGTTGTTCTGACGAACTCGAGACCGAGTGAAGCTGTGCCCCATCCCGAAACCTTCGAGAAGCCGCCGGGTTCCATCGACTTGTAGCGCCCGAAGTAGTCGGCGATTTCATTCCGGATTTCGGCTGTCAGCGCGTGCATCGGCTGTCCGGCGGCGTCCGTGAGCGAGAGCACGACCTTCGAGTCCAGTCCTTTATCGTCTTCCATGGACAACAGACCCACGGCAACGCCGCGGACAATCTCACCGCCGGGCAACGGTGGTCCAAGAACAAGGGCATCAAACGGGTCGCCATCATACGAAACCGTCTGGGGCACGAACCCGTAGTTGACCGGATAGCCGCCAATCTCGACCGGAATCACCCGATCGAGAGCTCGCGTCTGAGCGCTCATGTCGAATTCCCACTTGCGGCGATCACCGCGAGCGATCTCGATGTACGCGTTCACGGTTCCGTCGGCGTTGACTGAAGGCGTGTCGCGCCACACATGTGGGGCATGACCGCTCGCCGCTTTCAGACTCGCTGCAAGTATATCGACAGCACGTGCCGGCAAAACGGCTGGCGGTCCTCCGGCTTCCTGAGCACCGATGGCCACCGATAGTAAGAGCGCCAGAGACAGTACCGCTCTGTTCACGCCGCTATTGGCAAACAACGATACCGGATTCGACAAATCTGCCGAAGGCGTCGATCGATGCGTGCATTGCCGGCCTCACTCACTTTCCTCCTCTTCCTCTTCTTCCCAGCGCTTGCGGATCTCCGCACCGCGTTTCCGTTTCCGCCAGATTGCAAGGATTGCCAGCAGTGTGATGACCAGCCACAGAGTTTCCTGAGAAAAGAGGATGGGCATCCACGTGGCCCAGACACTATCACGTTTAAAAAAATCTGCCTCCACGGCATCTGTCGACTTGCCGATCACGTTAGTGAATGCCGTCTCGAACGATGCGCCTTCAGAGATTTGTCGCAGGATCCGGCCGCCGGTGTGCTCTCCGTGTTCCCGCAGCAGATCCCAGACAAGTACTCTCGACAACTGGTAAGCGCGTGCCTGGTCCGCCTCCCCACCCTCGAACAATTGATCGAGGTCGCGGAGGGTCAGCCTGGCTCCACTTGCGAGGTAAGCGAACAACTGTGTCTGGTCCAGAAGTCGAGGGCGTTCCGCAGCCATAGCCAACCCTTCGTTGAACCATCGAGGGATTGGACGTCCCGATGATGCTCTCCAGATCAGAGCGTGCGCGACCTCATGGCGCAGCACGTCATCCAGCGTACTGTCGGGATACCTTGGAGAACGTGAGGGAAAGATCACGACGTTGTCCTGCCGCGCGAAGCCTGCAACCCAGGGCGCAACCGCGGGCGCATCTCCGGAAGGTTCGGATAGAAGCTGGATGTGAATCGGAGCACCTGGATCCTCCAACCCGACAAGACGCACAACGTGCCCCAGGCGGCTGGGATCCATGGATTCCATTCGGAGCTTGTCGGCTGCCAGGTTTGGCGGTGCTTCAATGCGAAGCTGTGGGGTCGGGAGCGTCTGCAGAAGGACCAGAAGCAGTAGTGAGAGACGAAGCATTCCGTTTCAGATTGACGGTTTGCTCGTGGAATCACAAGAGGCGTGTTCGAGCTTTTAACCCCGCGAGTTCCGTCCGTTTCGCATCCTGCTAGGAGCCCCACGAGTTGTCATATACGATTCACACGTGCGGAAAAGGCCTGGTGAAGTGATCGTAGATGTTAACCCGCCGCGATCGGGACTGAAGTTCCTCTTCGCTCTGTTCGTGGCGTTCCTGTTGTTATCAGCCGCGGTGCGGCTCTACATTGACCAGTTGTGGTTTGAGAGTCTGGGCTTCGAGTCGGTTTACTGGTACGGGATCTCGGCCCAGGCAGTCGCATTCGGCCTCGTTTTTGTTCTCACCTCTGCGGTCCTGTGGGTGATCTTGCGACTGATTATTGCAGCGGGTGGTGATACAAGGCGCTGGTCATTCCTTCAGGTCCAGGGCCGGCCGATTTCCCCGCCGCCCCCGGAAACGATCAAGCGGATCGCGCTGCTGGGTGCGATCGCTGTCGGATTCGTGGCCGCGGTGATCTTCAGCTACCAGTGGACGACATATGCGTTGTATGTGAATCAACCGTCGCCGGGCGCCGTGACGGACCCGGTGTTTGGACGGTCCCTGGAGTGGTATCTGTTCAGCCTTCCCCTTCTTGAAATTGTTGCCGTATGGCTTAGCGTGCTCGCTGTGCTGACAGCAGTAGCGGCGATTGGGTACTTCGTTCTGGGAATGACGGTGCAGTTTCGCGGCTTCTCCATTGCCGCCGCATTGGCGATGATCGCGCTCGCCTTCCGCGCCTGGCTCTACCGCTACAGCCTTCTTCTCGAAGATCACACGATGTTCTCAGGCGTGACCTACGTTGGAGATCGGATTCTCGCGACGTCGCTACCCATCCTGAGCATCGCGCTTCTGGCCGGCGCCGGGATCGCGGCAGTCAATCTATCCGGACGGTTGCGAAATGTCATTGTGGCGGTGGCTATACCGCTGGTCGTGTTTGTGATCGGTGTGGTAATCCTTCCGTGGTACACGAGAACGTTTGTCGTCCGTCCGAACGAGTTGGTCCGCGAGACACCTTACATCCGCCACAACATCGAGTTCACTCGGAAAGCCTTCGCGTTGGATCGCGTCGAAGAAGTGCCCTTTGAACCTCGCGAGGCAGGAGTCGGTTTCAAGCCGGAGGATCATCGCCCGACCCTGGACAATCTGCGCTTGTGGGACTGGAAGGCGCTGCAGGACACACTTCGGCAGATGCAGACGATCCAGACTTACTACGATTTTGCCGATGTCGATATCGACCGCTACAGGATCGGCGGCAAAACCACCGGAACGATGGTGGCCACGCGAGAGCTCGACATCAACAGGATCGGACAGGGCTCTCGCAACTGGGTCAACGACCGGCTTATCTACACCCACGGCTATGGTGTCGTGATGAACAGCGCCAGCCGCTTCACGCGCGAAGGCCTGCCGGAGTTCATACTCTCCGACATGCCTGTTAAAAATGCCGTGGCGGAGCTGCAGATCAAACGGCCGGAGATCTACTTCGGCGAACTGACCAACTGGCCCGTATACGCAAAGACCAACCAAGCGGAGTTTAATTATCCGGAAGCCGAGGGCGCGTACTCTTACGGTGGAACGGGTGGCATTCGTATCGGCTCATTCTTCCGGCGCCTGCTGCTGGCGTACGAAGTCGGGGACCTTCTGACCGTTCCGTTTTCCAACGACATCACATCCGACAGCGTTCTCCTTCACCGTCGGAACATCATCGAACGGGCCTCTCTGCTCGCTCCGTTCCTCATTTACGACG
>DASTBJ010000442.1:0-10901 GCA_035712125.1 Terriglobia bacterium | reverse complement strand
GTAGTACAGCAGATCCTCCAGGCGGGTCGAAAGGGCGATGATCGCCGCCAGGCCAGCCTGAATGGCCACAGCCCTGGAAGGAACGTGTCTCGCATTGAGCCGGCTGAGACCCGGCGGAAGGAAGCCATCCCGCGCCATAGCTTCAACAATTCTCGGGCCTACCATCAGCATCGCGCTGATCGGGCAGAGCAGCGTCAGCGTGATCAGCATGGCAACGACGTCGGCGACCGATTTTCCCCATAATTTGGTCGCGACAAGTGTTCCGACGGCATCAACGCCGGAAAGTTCCGTCGTCGATGCGACCAGCAGGTATGAAAGGTTCAGCAGCAAATAGAGCAACGTGACCAGCGTCGTTCCAAGCAGCAGGGAACGCGGCAGGGTCCGCTCAGGCTCCTTCAATTCCGTCCCGATGTACGCGGCGGCATTCCATCCCGCGTACGCAAAGGCGACAAAAACGAGGACAACAGCAAAGTGAGACGACAACATGAACTGCGGTTGAACGTCAAAGAGGTCCGGGGATGCAGCCGGGGCCCAGGCGAGTACTCCAGCAATAAACAGGAAGATCAGCAACACCTTGACCACGGTAATCGCCGTCTGGAATCGGCTCCCCAGATGAAGGTTCAGCCCATGCAGCAAGGCCAGCACGAGAATCGTCAGCACGGACATGTTCGGAACGGACCAGCGAGGAACGACGGTCGCGAAGTAGGAGTTCAGAAGAATGGAATTTGCGGCAATCGGTGCGGCAAAGCCTACGACAAGCGAAACCGTACCCGACATGAAACCCACAGCCGGATGCAGAAGCCGGCTGAGATAGTAGTATTCCCCGCCCGAATGGGGCAGGTTAGCGCCGACCTCGCCATAACAGAGCGCACCACAGAGTGCGATGACGCCGCCGATAAGCCAACCCATCAGGATATCGCCGCTGGTCGCCCCCATCTCCGCCATCATGCCAGTCGTTGTGAAAACGCCGGTCCCGATCATGTTTGCAACGACCGTGACGGATGCTGCGGTGAGACTCAGTGTACGGCGATTGGACACTGGCCGCTTAGAGGATGGACAGCATGTGTCCGAGTTTGAGTTTTTTCGTCAGAAGATACTGCTGAGTATCATCCGTGGGCGCGACCTCAATCGGAACACGCTCGGCAATCGCAATGCCGGCCTCCTTCAGCCCTTGAAGTTTCAAAGGATTGTTGGACATCAAACGGATTCGAGTCACCGCAAACTGCCGCAAAATGTCCGCGCACAACGCGTAGTTCCGGTGATCCGCTTCGAAGCCCAGCTGGTGATTCGCGGAAACGGTGTCATGGCCGGAATCCTGAAGCTCATATGCCATCAGCTTGTTCATGAGTCCAATGCCTCGCCCTTCCTGCAGCTGGTATATAAGGACACCGCAACCCGCTTCCGCGATCGCTTTTTGTGCGATCGCCAGTTGCGCGCCGCAGTCGCATCGGCTGGACCCAAACACATCTCCCGTCAGACACTGAGAGTGAATGCGCACCAACGGCGCATCACTATCAGCCGGATTTCCCCGGACCAGGACAACGGCGCTGTCGGACTTGTCCTCAGATTCAAACCCGTAGATCCGAAAGTCGCCGAATTCTGTAGGGAATGCGGCCTCGGCGACCTTGATTGCTTTCATGGGGTAAAAGTATAGCATGCCGCAAATTTGGCAGATTTGCGCCGAAGGTCTCCTCGTTATACTGCGTCGGTGCGTCATCTTACTCTTCTTGTCCATGGCGGCGCGGGAACTATCCGCCCCGAGGTAGAGACCGCAGCCGGAGCCGGAGCGGAGCGGGCTCTGGCCAAAGGCTGGGCCATTCTGGAAGCCGGCGGGCAGGCAATCGACGCCTGCGAGCAGGCTGTTATCGAGCTTGAGGACGATCCTGTGTTCGACGCCGGTGTGGGCGCTCATCTCAATCGCGACGGCTATGCGCAGCTCGACGCTATTCTTATGGACGGCCATGCGCTGCAATCCGGCGCCGTGGCGGCTGTCGAGCGGATCCGCAATCCCATCCGCCTGGCGCGCCGGATTCTCGAGAAAGGGCAGCACAGCTTTCTCGTGGGTGCAGGAGCCGAGCAGTTCGCGGTTGAAAACGGTATACCGTTTTGCGATCCCGCAGAGCTCATCACGCCTTACCAACGCCGGCGATGGACTGACAAAGTGGCTGAGACTCCATTGCACGGAACCGTCGGAGCCGTCGCGATCGATGCAAGTGGAAACCTCTGTGCCGCGACAAGCACCGGCGGAACGTTCTTCAAACACCCGGGACGCGTTGGAGATTCACCCCTTATCGGCTGCGGCTGTTATGCCGACAACGAAACGGCAGCTGTCTCCTGCACAGGACACGGGGAATCGATCATGAAGATCGTCATGGCGAAGGCTGCTGCGGACTTTGTAGCGGCGGGCCATGATGCACAGAGTGCTGCAGATGCTGTCGTGAAACTGCTGACCAGGCGGACAAGCGGAACCGGTGGTCTGATTATTGTCGATCGCGACGGCAGGGCGGGCGCAGCTTTCTCAACGCCGCATATGACCTGGGCAATGAAGACATCCACCGCAAGGTAAGAGCTATTCCGGAGATAGCATGTCGTCGGGCGTCCCTTGCACGCCATCTGCACCCAGCGATCGAAAGCGCAGCGCCGCCGTCGCCGTTTCCACAAGAATCGGACGGCCCCACCCATCGTCGAGAACGAGGTCCTTCATGTACAGCGGGTGCAAAACGTCTGCCAATGCTTTGATGTCGTTCGCTGCCGGCAGAGACGCGTTCCGTTGCCGGTACGCGGCCACGCCTGCGCTGAGTTTCTCCAGAGATGCCAAGGTGATTTTGCGCCTGGATTCGTTTAACGCCTCCAGCAATTCCGTAACCGGAACCCAGTTCTGATCGCCCAGGCGCACCGCCGTGATATGCCAGGGACTATTCTCCGAGTCTCGTTGCATCTGAAATGCCAGCTCCACACTGGTCTCTGCAATCGCTCGATTCCCGCTCTGCGAGACCACGCGGCGTACGGAAACAGAACTGGGGACAAGTGTCGACGTGCCGAGGTCTGCAACCTGTCTTCGGATTTCATCGTGGGAAAGTCTGGCTCCGCCACATCCGGAAACAGCGAGGATGGACGCGGCGGCGAGCAGCTGAAAAGCCCTGTTCATCAGGGTTTCGAGTCTAGCACGCCGTGATAGAATCCAAAAAGTGCGGGTAAAACTTCTATTCTTTGCTTCTTTGAAGGACATCGTTGGAAAACGGCAGCTCGATCTTGACGTTCCAGCGGGCGCTACAGTCAATGACCTGCTTGAGCATCTCGAGTCCGGGTATCCAGGCTTGCGGCGGTACCGATCAATCGTGCTCACTTCGGTCAATGAAGAATATGTGGATCGTGAAGCCGTTGTCAGGGATGGCGATGAAGTCGCCTTATTTCCTCCAGTGAGCGGCGGCGCGAGTCCTGAAGCTGTTCGCGGCGATGGTCCGCGTGAGCTCTATCGGATAACGCGTGAACCCATAAACACCAGCGACATCGCGCAACTGATTCTGCGCCCGCAGGACGGTGCGCTCTGTATCTTTGAAGGAGTGGTACGGAACAACTCGAAGGGCAAAACAACGCGCCATCTGGAATACGAAGCGTATGAAACGATGGCGCTGAAAACGATGGAAGAAATCGGCCGGTTCGTACGCACCGCGTGGGACATAGGCTGCGTCGCAATCATTCATCGCCTCGGGCACATGGATATTGGTGAAACCAGCGTCGCGATCATCGTGACGTCCCCGCACCGGCGCGCGTCGTTCGATGCCTGCGAATACGCGATCGATCGGTTGAAAAAGATTGTCCCGATCTGGAAGAAGGAGTTCTTCGAAGACGGGGAAATCTGGATCGAGGGACAACAGTAGCGGGTCAGCCCTTCCAACGCAGCACCGGTTTCCTTGCCGCTGCAGCCTCGTCGACTCTCCGGATTCTGGCGTTATGTGGAGCAGACTTCACGAGCTCAGGATTCGTTTCAGCCTCCTGCGCCACAGCCAACATCGCGGCAATAAACGCATCCAGTTCATCGCGGCTTTCCGTTTCTGTCGGTTCGATCATGATCGCCCCCGATACAATGAGCGGAAAAGACGTCGTCGGGGGGTGGAAACCGTAGTCGATCAGCCGCTTCCCGATATCCCACACACTAACCCCGCGCTTATCTTGATTCTTGTCTGAAAAGACCACTTCATGGAGCGTCGGCGAGTTGTATGGCAGTGAGTACACACCCTGAAGCTTGAACCGGATGTAATTTGCATTCAGTACAGCAACCTCGGTGGTCTCCTTCAGTCCCTCCGGCCCATTCGCCAGGATGTAACACAACGCCCGAACGTGCATCCCGAAGTGCCCTGTGTATGCCTTGACCTTCCCGATCGACTGTGGCCTGTCGGCATTGTGGAAAAGTGTGCCTCCTGAATCTTTGGCCAGAACCGGGTAGGGAAGGTAGGGCTCGAGAATCTTCTTCACGGCCACGGGCCCGGCGCCTGGACCGCCTCCGCCATGGGGCGTCGTGAACGTCTTGTGCAGGTTGATATGAAGCACATCCACGCCGAAATCGCCGGGCCGGGTAATGCCAAGCATCGCATTAAGGTTAGCGCCATCCATGTAAAGCAGGGCCCCGTGGGAATGCACGATCTCGGCAATGGCAGCGATATCGCTTTCGAAAATGCCGAGCGTGTTGGGATTCGTGATCATCACCGCCGCCACGTCATCGGCCATCAACCCCCGCAGGGCCTCGAGGTCCACGGTGCCCCGGTGACTCGAAGGGATGTGTCCGACAACATACCCGGAGATGGCAACGCTTGCCGGATTGGTGCCGTGTGCCGAGTCCGGTACCAGGACTCGGCGCCGCGGATTGCCGCGAGCTTGATGGTAGGCGCGAATCATGAGAATGCCTGTGAGCTCGCCATGGGCGCCTGCCGCAGGCTGGAGGGTCACAGCGTCCATGCCTGAGATTTCCGCCAGACAGGATTCAAGAGCGGATTGAACACTCAAAACGCCCTGTACGAGGCCTGCGGGCAGGTACGGATGCGCATTCGTGAATCCAGGCAACCGCGTGACGGCTTCGTTGACCTTTGGATTGTGCTTCATGGTGCACGACCCAAGCGGATACAGCCCAAGGTCAATGTGATAATTCCAGGTGGAAAGCCGCGTGAAATGACGCACGACTTCCACTTCGCTGAGTTCCGGCATCCCCTCAACGGTGTCCCGCAAGAGTTCCTTATCGACGATTTCTTGCAGTGGACGTGACTCGGTATCGAGCGCTGGAAAATCCCAGGCTCGACGCCCGGGCGAGCCCAGCTCGAAGAGAAGCTGTTCGTTCAGGCTGACGTGCTGTCGAACACGGCTCATTTCAATCCCTCGACCAGAGCGTCAATGTCCTCGCGGGTCGTTGTCTCGGTCACGCAAACCAGTACCGCATCACCGAGCTCGGGATACGTCTGGCCCAGATGAAAGCCCGGCACAATGTTCTTCTGCAGCAGGCGCTGAAGACGATCCTCGCCGCCATTTGCAAGCTGCACGACGAACTCATTGAAACGCGCAGACGGGAAGAGGACACGATGGGACGTTGCGTTCTGGATCCGGGTTACGGCGTAGTCCGTCTTCCGGATGTTCTGTTCGGCCGCCTCGCGAAGGCCGCGTGGCCCGAGTGTTGCCAGGTAAATCGTGCACATCAAGGCGCAGAGGGACTGGTTGGTACAAATGTTCGACGTCGCCCTTTCCCGGCGGATGTGCTGCTCACGAGTCGCGAGCGTCAGAACAAAAGCCCGGCGCCCCTCCTGGTCAGCGCCCATACCGACGAGACGGCCCGGCATCTGCCGGACGAGTTTCTCGCGTGTCGCCAGGAATCCCACATGTGGGCCGCCGAAACTCATGGGTACACCGAGCGACTGCGCTTCACCGGTGACGATGTCGGCGTGAGTCGGCGGGCGGAGAATACCCAACGACAAGGCTTCGCACACATTCACGATGGAAAGAGCACCATGGCGCAATGCGAGCGACGACGCTGCCGCAGTATCTTCGATAGTTCCAAAGAAGTTGGGAGACTGCACAATGACACCGGCGACAGTGTCGTCCAGAGCATTCTCCAGCTGGGATAGATCGATCCGCCCCGTCGGCAAATAGTCGATGGTGTGAACTTCGATTCCAAGGTTTCGCGAATAGGTCGCCATAACGGCGCGGTATTCCGGATGAACCGTCTTCGCCACGAGGAACTTCTTGCGTTTCGTGACGCGATGCGCCATCAGCATCCCTTCGGTCACCGCCGTACTGCCGTCGTAGAGAGACGCATTCGCAACTTCCTGTCCGGTTAGCTGTGTGATGTAGGTCTGAAACTCAAAAATTGCCTGTAGCGTTCCCTGGGAGACTTCAGCCTGATACGGTGTGTAGGCCGTATAGAACTCAGACCGTGAAATCAGCGAGTCCACCACTACGGGAATGAAATGGCGATAGACTCCGGCGCCAAGGAACGAAATGTAGTCCTCCGCATTCTGTGCAGCAGCTTTCTGGAAGTACGCGAGAAGCTCAGGCTCGCTGAGAGCGGCCGGAATATTCAGAAGCCGGCGTAATCGCAGGTTTTCTGGAATACCCGAGAACAACTGCTCGACGGAATTCAGGCCCATCGATCCGAGTAAGGACTTTCGGTCCGATTCTGAACACGGGATATAGCGCATTGTCAGCCTGCGGTGTACTCCGTGTATTGCTGCGCGGACATGAGTCCGGAGGGAGGCTTGTCCATCCGAATGCGCACCAGCCATCCTTTGCCGTAGGGGTCGGAATTCACGACTTCGGGCGTTGAGGTCAGATCGTTGTTGACTTCGGTGACCTCGCCGGAAACGGGACTGAAAATTTCAGACACAGCCTTGACCGATTCAATGGTGCCCAGTGTCTTGCCCGCTTCGACCTTGGTACCGACCTGAGGAAGCTCGACGTAAATAACATCACCGAGTTCCGATTGCGCGTGGTGCGAAATGCCGACAGTACCGATGTCTCCGGCAACGCGGAGCCATTCGTGCTCCTTGCTGTACTGCAGATCCTGAGGATTCATGAGTCCTTCCGTTTGTAAAAAGGTGTTCGAACAACTTCGGCTTCGCAGGCACGCCCGCGAACGGAAACGTCAAACTTTGTTCCGACAGCGGAATGTTCCGCAGGCAGATAGGTCAGCCCGATGTTTCGCTTCAGCGTAATCGACGGCGATCCACTCGTTACGTGACTGACCTCCACTCCATTAACGTACACCGGATAGTGATCGCGCGCGATATCTCTTCCGTTCATGGCGAACCCGACCAGCTTTCTCTGAACACCCTCCGCCTTTTGCCTGACAAGCGCTTCGCGACCGATGAAATCACCTTTATCCAGCTTTACGATCCATCCGAGACCGGCTTCGAGCAGTGTGGTCGTGCGGTCGAGGTCATTACCGTAGAGGAGAAGCTTTGCTTCAAGCCGGAGTGTGTTCCGGGCGCCGAGACCTGCCGGCAGCAAGCCTGCAGGTTTACCGGACGCCAGGATGCCGTCCCAGAGTTTTTCCGATTCAGAGGCGGGGAAGTACAACTCGAAGCCGTCTTCTCCTGTGTAGCCCGTTCGCGACAGTAACGTGTCGACGCCCATTACCATCGCCGAAACGAAGTGATAGGAGGGAATCGTGGCCAATGAAGTCGCCGTCAAGGTTTGGAGCATGTCCTGAGCTCTCGGACCCTGCAGGGCAAGCAACCCGGTCTTCGCGGAGATGTCCTCAACGTGAGCGTTGAAAATGTTCTTCGACCGGATCCACTCGAGGTCGCTCTCGATATTGGCTGCGTTGACGACAAGCATGAAGCGGTCGGGATTGTGGCGATACACGAGAAGGTCATCGACGGCCGTTCCTTCCGGAGTTGTCAGTGCGGAATACTGCGCCTGACCATCGGAAAGATGGGAAGCGTCATTGGAAGTCAGGTATTGAATGAATTCGAGAGCCTGTGGGCCGGAGATTTCGAATTCGCCCATGTGGCTGACGTCGAAGAGTCCGGCTGAGGTACGTACGGCGGAGTGTTCCTTCGCAATGCCGGAGTATTCAACCGGCATGGACCAGCCTCCAAACGGAATCAGCCTTGCTCCCATCCTCTTGTGGATGTCGAACAAGGCTGTCCGCTTGTCGGTCACGTTATCTATTGCACGGAGATGTTCAGAGAGACACTGCTGCCACCGGGCACGGCACAGAGGCGCCACTTTTTGCCGGGTTGCGCTAAATTCGGTTTCTCCCAGCACTCGCCGGCAGGTGTCCACCTCGCTTCCGGAAGGAGCTTGGAGTAGAACTCCTGAAGTTCCGCGCCGTTGGCGTATTTGCGTTGAACGGTGACCTTATAAGGCGGGCCAGCAGAAGCAGAAGCTGTTGAACGCTTCGGTGTCTGGACGACAAGACCTGGAGCGACATTCAAGGTATTCGGGCCAAGTGCGAACTTGCCGTACTTTTTCAACTTGCTGTCCTCAACTTCCCACCTTTCCTGCTCCTGAAGTGCCTGTTCGTTCGCCTTGTCAGCCGCGCTAACCTGGGGACGATCAATCTTGAACTTGCGAATCATCTCCAACCGGTCGAGCTCTCCACCACCAACGAAAACCCTGTCAATGTCGCGAGAGTTGCTGATCTTTTCCAGCGGGTTGCTGGCGAACACGACAAAGCTACCCCTTTTCCCAGGTCCAAGGACACCAAGGTCCTCTGCGCCGATCGCCGCGGCGGAAGCGGACGTTGCCGCCGTAATCGCAGCCAGCGGAGTCATGCCTGCGTTTACCATGAGTTCGAGTTCGCGATGCTCAAAGTAACCGGGGAACGTGTCCGCAAGTCCGCTGCCACTGCCCAAGACAATTGGAACACCGGCGTCGGCAAGTTTCTTGAGATTGCTTGAAGCTGTTGCGAACTCCTGTTTGAAGGCAGGAAGCTGCGGGTTTCGTCTGAACCTTCCCATCACGGCTGGCTCCGAAAGATATGCGGAGACGCTGGCGGGATAAACCTCTCGCATCGCCTGCTCACTCAGCCATGGAACCCTCTCAGCGTAGACGAATTTCGATTCCAACGCCGTGAGACCTGGCGCGAGCGGAATCTTCTTTTCCCTCATCATGGAGACCAGTTCGTCATCGACATCACGGTCACGAACGCTGGTGATCAGCGCATCAACATTTGCCTTAACCAGATTCTTGGCTTCGTCAAGTCCTGGCGCATGAGCGAAGACCTTCAGCTTGCGTTTGTGAGCTTCGTCGATGACCGCATCAGAGGCTTCAGCTTTCATGCCGTCGGCCCAGAGAACAATCGCGTCAGCATTACGTTCCGCGAGATCACCGACTGCCTTGCGGGCATCGGCTGCTCCACTGACAAGGAACGGAATGTTGCCCATGTGTCCGGAGCTTCCCTTGGCGGCGATGCCGCGTCCGGACGAGTACAGTCGCGCACCGGTCGTTTTGCCTTCCCGGATTTCGTCTCTTAGCTCCATGGCGAGACCGTCGGAATCTCCACCAGCCAGGACAGCGCCAACGCCATAGTATCCATAACGGTTTAAATCGGCGCTGAGGGTTTCGCGCTTATAGTTATTGGCGCCGAAGCTGTCCAGACTTCCGAGACCGGGGTATGCGTGTAGGTTTATCAGGAGGGGCGCTATCGTCATGCCTTCGAGTTCCGCACGAGCGGCACCCCTGGGGGCGTAGAATTCATCCTTCTTGCCTACCTGTTTGATCACGCCATCTTCGATGATCATTATGCCGTTTTCGACGGGCGGCCCGTCGCCTGGAATAAAGAGCGACGCGGAAACGAAGATTACCTCTTTCGCCGCAACGCCTTTCGTGTCGGTTCCGGCACTTTCTTCCCCACAACCGGTTGCTAACAAAACGCACAAGGCCGCAACACTGAAACGATTCATGGCTCTAAGAGTCTCCTTCAATCCAAGATTCGGATGTCGCTCGATCAAAAAATCCGCCGTAGCAAACCCAGAATTCTAGCACACGCTTGACGGTGGAACGGGACAACCATACGATGCGGGCGGAGGGTACGGTGCTAGGTAACGTTCTTGTTACGAAACCAGTCTTTCCCGAAGCGATGGACTTCCTGAAAAACCAGGTCGCCATTGACGCAAACCTGGACGATCGGGTCCTCCCGAGGGAGGAGTTAATCGCACGACTCAAAGGCAAACAAGGTGCGGTGACTCTGCTCACGGACGTCATCGACCGCGACGTCCTGGAGTCCCTGCCGGATATTCGCGTCATCAGCAACATCGCCGTCGGATTCAACAACATCGATATCGAGAATGCCAGCCGTCTCGGCATCCTCGTCACGAATACCCCGGGGGTACTCACGGAAACGACAGCGGACTTTGCCTGGACGTTATTGATGGCGGCCGCCCGCCGGGTCGTCGAGGGCGACACATTTGCCCGCTCCGGCCAGTGGAAGGCTTGGGGCCTTCAAATGTTGCTGGGCAATGACATTTTTGGAAAGACCCTCGGCATTATCGGATTCGGACGAATCGGACAGGCCATGGCTCGTCGCGCGATGGGGTTTAGTATGCGAATCCAATACTTCGATACGCAGCCCGTTCCACCGGAAGCCGTTCCGCCCGGTGTTAAGGCCGCGAGTCTGGATGCGCTGCTGGCTACTTCCGACTTCATTTCCGTTCATGTGCCCTTGCTGCCGGAAACGTCGCACCTTCTTAACGACACCGCTTTTGCACAAATGAAACCCAACTGCGTTGTTGTCAACACCGCGCGTGGCCCTGTGGTGGACGAAAAAGCTCTGGCACGTGCCTTGAAGTCCGGGAAAATTGCCGGGGCAGGACTCGACGTCTTTGAGCGGGAGCCGGAGATTGAGCCCGCGTTACTGGAACTGAAGAACGTCGTGCTTGCACCGCACATCGCCAGTGCCTCGCGGGAGACGC
>DASTBJ010000441.1:0-2362 GCA_035712125.1 Terriglobia bacterium | reverse complement strand
GGAAGACACCGTGCTCCATATAGGAGTCGGCGCCCGCTATGGTGTTCCGAAGGATAAGAAAATCCAGCTTCGTTCCCGTCCCGAGGCCTACGCTGCCCCGTACTTCATCGATACTGGAAAGTTTGATGCCAGGGACACCAGAATGCTGGGCCCCGAGGTCTACTATCGGCCAGGTTCATTGTTGATCGGCTCCGAGTACTTTTTCCAAAGGGCGAATGCGCCCGCGTCCGGAGATCCGCTGTTCCACGGCGGCGATGTATTTGTCAGCTGGATGGCAACCGGCGAAGTCCGTTCCTACAACAAGGTCGGTGGCTACTTCAACGGAATCTCACCGAAAAATTCGATTTACGATGGGGGCTTCGGCGCTTGGGAACTGGTGGGCAGATTCTCCTACAGCGATCTCGACAGCGGCACGCTGAGAGGCGGCAAGTTCTGGAGAATCACACCCATGGTCAACTGGCACCTTTCCGATCACATTCGCCTGGAGATGGTCTATGGATATGGATCGTTAGATCGTTTTGATCTGCAGGGCCGCACACAGTTCTTCCAGACGAGACTCCAGCTTCAGTTGTGAAATCAGGTAACTCCATCGACGATTTGGAGGATCTCCGAAATATCGGATGGCTGGTTGACCGGACAAAACCCTCCCTTCCCGCTACAAATACCTGTAGACTCTCACTCCGATGGCGACAAGCCTGAGGGGTAGTAAAATTGTGTATTGCCTTGGTACCCCCGAAACGCGTATAGAACACCCACTCTTAAGCGAGGAAGGTAAATTATGTCTAATAACAATCCCACCGGGCAGAATCACGACCCGGAGGGTTCCGAAAAGACTCAAGATAACAAGTCGGCGGAGGGCGGCTTCAGCGAGCTGGTCTCTAAAGAAGTGCCCGCCGGCTCCGATCGCCGCGCTTTCATGATGCGCAGCGCGCTCGCCGGGGTTATTGCGGCTGTCACAGGTTGCGCTCCCACCGAACCAACTGCCAACACACCGGCCGCGAAGGATCCGGCAGTTGCGGCGTCCGCACCGCCGCTGTCCCCTGACCTGGACGTCGTGAAGAAGGGAAAGGGACCGGTGATGACGACGATCGAAGAGTTCTACAAGGTCGGACCGGGCCCGTCCAGTTCCCATACGATCGGGCCGATGCGCATTACCTATGACTTCTATCAACGCGCGACCAAGCTGCCGGCGGATCAACTCGCCAAAGCGACAGCTTTGAAAGTTCACCTGTTCGGAAGCCTCAGCGCTACCGGCAAGGGGCACGGTACTGAGCGCGCGGCGCTCGCGGGGCTTGTGGGTAAGGAGCCGGCAACGGTCGACCCCAAGTTCCTTGACGATCTGCGCGACAAGCCAGATCAAACGTTCCAGGTAAAACTCGGAGACAAGTCCATTGATGTCAGTCTCAAAGACATCATCTACGATGCCACAAAGGGTGATTTCAAACACCCCAATACGATGACCGCCAAGGTGATGGCGGGGGACACTGTGTTGCTCGAGCAGGAGTACTACTCCGTGGGCGGCGGATTCATCGAATGGAAAGGATATGAGCCTCCCAAGAAGAACGCCCCGAAGTATCCCTATGTAACGATGAAGGATCTGCGGAAGCACGCAGAAGACAACAAGATGACGATTGCCCAGGTCGTGCTGGCGAACGAGATGGCGATAACGGGCAAGAGCCAGCAGGAAATCTATGCCTTCGTCGATAAGGTCACGAACGCGATGAACGCCATCGTGAAGTCGGGTCTCAGCATGCCGGAAAACGATGTGCTGCCCGGTCCGATCAAGCTGCACAGCAAGGCCGCAACCGTCTACAAGCGCGCAATGGACGAAAAATTTGAGGCGAACAGGGCTATTGCGACAGTGGCAGCGTACGCATTGGCGGGATCGGAAGAGAACGGCCGTGGCCACCTCGTCGTCACAGCGCCGACCGGCGGTTCTGCGGGAGTTCTTCCCGCCATTGTCCACGCACTCGGAGAGGGCGGGCGCAAGCTTCCCAAGGAAAAAATTCGCGATGGAATGATCGCCGCAGCGGCCATTGGTTATCTGTGCAAGCATCATGCGACGCTGTCCGCCGCCGAAGGCGGCTGTCAGGCGGAGATCGGTGTGGCATCCTCCATGGGCGCCGCACTGATTGCAACCGCGTATGACGCGAGCCCCCTGGTCGTGGAAAACGCGGCAGAGTCCGCGCTGCAACATCACCTGGGAATGACCTGTGATCCGGTCGCCGGCTTCGTGCAGGTCCCCTGTATTGAGCGGTGCGCTTTCGGCGCTGTCAAAGCCTGGACGGCTTATATGATTGCCACGAATGAAATCGCGTCACGGCATCGCGTCGATTTCGACGCAACCGTCACCGCACTTGCG
>DASTBJ010000440.1:0-3110 GCA_035712125.1 Terriglobia bacterium | reverse complement strand
AATCGGCGCGACCAGCGCCGTCCCACGCGTGTCTCCCACAATGAAGATGGTCGGCAGCACTTTTCTCTCATTACTCGTGAACCACGCGCGTACTTCCACCGCGGTCAATTTCCCAACGCCCTCGCCGGTGCCCATTGCAGGGCGGCTGTAAGGCGCGTCGCCGTACAGCGATTGCATAAACAGGCTCACTGGAAAGCCGACGTTATCATCTCGCAGGGACTGGATACGCTGAAGTTGGAGGTTTCGCTCACGGACCACCTCACGCTCTTCGAAGGCCGGGTCCTGAAGGATTTCGATCAACACCTGTATCGCCTGATCCATGCGACCTGAGAGTCCATGAAGCATGTAGCCGAAGAAGTCTGGCTCGTTGACGACCTCAATGCGCGCGCCGGCATTTTCGAGCCGCCGCGCGATCTGATTGGCATCGGAATTCTTTGTGCCACGGATGGCGCTGCGCAGCATGAGTTCGGTGATCCCCGCGTTTTGCGAGGTCTCCAGAAGACGGCCGCCTGGGAAAAACATGCCGAACGATACGAGCGGAAGACGATGATCCTCGAGGATGTACACCTCAGGTCCGCGCAGGATGGATCGACGCTGGATCGTCCCGACCATGTCCGCTACAAGCCCGTCATCCCTTTGTGGGATTTGCGCAGCGACTGGCAATTCGTCCGGACGGGGACGGGAAACAGCAGCATCGACCTTATCGAGAACAGCGGTCTTATAGTCAGCGGGTGAGAGGTTTCGCTCGATGCGATCCGGCAGGTACTCCTGAATACTGAGGTTGTCGATTGTCAGGTGCTTGCGGGCAGCATCCATCATGCGCTGCGGTGTCACCCGTTGAAGGTCGCTCAGATACGTTGAAGACAGAGTCCAGTCCCTGAGCGATTCGTAATACGCGAGGCTCTTGCCCAACCCGTCGATTGTTTCCAGTTCGCCCAGATGGTTGAGAGCGACGGCAACCTTTGCTCTTGCCACAGCTTCATTGCTTACGCCAAAACGCTTGACACTCTCGATTTCCGCAAGAGCCGCGGTCGCAGCCTCCAGGGGGGACGACGTCTCCAGGAGAACCTGGAAGTAGCTCAGGTCACGAAACCCGCGCATTTCAGCGGATCCCGTCGTAATAAGGCCCTTCTGATCGCGCAAGACGTCGGAGAAGCGGGACGAACGCCCGGTTGCGAGCAGCGCAGCGAGCACCTCGAGCGCTCTTGCTTCCTCCGACAGAATTCCCGGAGCATGGAACCCCATCGCGAGCTGGGTTTGTTGGATCGGGCCACGGCGCGAGCCGTATCGGAATCCTTGTTGTGCCGGCTCAGCGGGCGAAACGTCACGGTCCACCGGCATGTCTGTCGTCGGCCCGTACAGTTTGACGACACTCTCGAGAACCTTCTCCCGGTCAAACGCGCCCACAATGGCCAGCACCACGTTCGAAGGCTGGTAGTACTTCTGGTGATATGCGGTAAGGTCATCCGCGGTGAGGGCTCGCAGCCCCTCGACAGTGCCGAGCCTCCACCTCTTCATTCGGTGTTCGGAAAACGCGGTCTCGTAAAGCTTTTCAATCACGAGAGCTGCGGGATTATCGAGTTTGCGGTTGTTCTCCTGGATTACCACCTCGATCTCGCGCTTGAGTTCTTCGGAGTCGAAAGCCGGATGCAGGAGTGCATCCGCCTGAATCTCGAGCGCGGCGAACACGTTCGCCGCAGGCACAACCGTGTTGTAAACCGTCCGGTCGTAGTCGGTGAATGCGTTGAGCACGCCGCCGAGCGCTCGCGTCTGGCGCCCGATCTGTCCTGCAGCACGCTGTGCCGTGCCCTTGAAAAACATGTGCTCGACGACGTGGGAAATGCCGTTGAGACGGTCCTCTTCATCAAAATATCCGGCCTTCACGTGGGTGGTGATGCTGGCAAGCGAAACTGCATCTTGCTCACGAACGATCACCGTCAAACCGTTTTTCAGCTGGACTTTCGTTGTCTGCCCCTCGTCTTCCCGGGACGTATAAGGCCCCACAATCTCGCGCTGAGGGGGAATTCCAGCCTGGAGCAGTAAGACGAGTAGCAATTTCCACATTGTTTGTTCTGGGGTCTATTTTACGTCGTCGGACGTGAGAGACTCCCTAATTCTTAGGGCGTTCGTACCTCTATTTTTCGCGATCCCTCGTCCACGTACTCGAGGAAGACTTGAACGGCGCCGGGAGTAGGGAATGTCCCGAGGCGTTCCGCCCATTCCACGATGACCGCAGCATTCGTGTTCTCGAAGATTTCGTCCAGCCCGAGTCCATCGAGGCGCCCTGTCTCAATCCGATAAAGATCGATATGGTAGATCTTTACGCGACCACGATACTCGTTGATGAGCGTAAATGTGGGGCTCGAAACGTCGTCCGGGTCCTTTAAGCCAAAGCCTGACGCGATTCCGCGGGTCAGCGCTGTTTTGCCCGCGCCAAGTTCTCCGAACAGCAAAATGTGAGCGGGAAGGTTGAGGGAATCGGCAAGTTCCCTTCCGATACGAAATGTCTCTTCCTCTGACCTCGAAATCACTCTCGTACCTGCTCCCACGCAGCTCCGATGTAATAGAGCAAGTCTGTCGCCACGAGCGATTCCTCTCCGATTTCTTCGGCGGCGAGGTCCCCCGCCAGTCCATGAAGGTAAACGGCAAACAGGAGGCGCTCGGAGAGCGTGCCGAGATTCTTCTGCGCCAGAATGCCTGCAATCATTCCTGTAAGGATGTCTCCAACGCCTCCGGTTGCCATTCCGGGATTCCCTGTCGCGTTGATGAAAACCTGTCCGTCGGGAAAGGCAATCACCGTCCGGAATCCTTTAAGCACCACATAAACCTGATGGGTTGTAGCAAAATCCCGCCCGACGTCGATGCGCTTGTTGTTCACGTGGGCCGCATCGGCATTGATGAGTCGTGCCATCTCGCCCGGGTGCGGGGTGATTATGACGGGGCGATCGGATCGGCCGTGCAGCTCGATGGCATATCCGGAAAACGCATTCAGACCATCCGCGTCGAGCACGACCGGAATTGTCGCTTCGCGCAACGCGATCCTCGCCATCGCCTGTGTTTCCGGATGAACACCGAGTCCCGGCCCAAGCGCCACGAGCGTTTTGCCTTCA
>DASTBJ010000439.1:0-8331 GCA_035712125.1 Terriglobia bacterium | reverse complement strand
CTGAGCTTACCGTTAACGGTCACACCACCCAGCGCCGGCGTGTTGACGTCGAGGACCACTTCCTTGCCTGCGTCAATGGTGACCTTGTCGCCTGCGACGGGTACCTTGCGGTTGGGCCAGGTGGCCGGATCAGACCAGTTCGTCGGCTTGGCCGCCGGCGTTCCAGCATTTTGGGCCTGCACGACAGCGAATATGCTGACGAGAAGGAACGCTGAAATCAGCGACATGAGAAGGAACGAGCGATTCTTCTTGCTCATGACATCAACTCCCGATACTTGAAGATGACCCCGAAATTTAGGCAGAGGATAGCGCGATCGTCCGGCGGGAACATAGGAATTTCACGGGAACATAGGAATTTCAAGAGTACGGTCGGGAGTGTACTCGGACGCTCGGAAGCGCCTCTTGAATTTAGCCAACGTCCCGCGAACTCACGAAAGGGCCGGTTTCCACCACCATCCCTCGAACTCCGCACCAACGTCCCTCGAACTCCTCGGTCAGCCTTCCTCGGCGGGCCGGTCAACTCCATCGTTAGAGTTGCTGTCGGATTCGATTCCACTGCCCGTATTGTCAGCAAACCCGGAAAAGTGCGTGCCCGGCGCCGTGATGAGATCTACGACTCTCGCAAGAGCACCTTTGCGATAGGAGTTACGCCATGTCCCTCGCCATCTACGTCGAAGCTTATTCCGGCCATCGTGCCAATGAACGGCCGCTTCGCTTCTCAGTGGACCCGATGATTGAAGAACACGGAGGGGTGAGCGGCGTCTTCGATATCGAAGCCATAGAGGACCGCTGGTACGACCCGCACGCTGAATACTTCAAGGTTCGCACGACGGACGGCAAACGCTACATCCTGCGTTATGACGAACGGCAAAACGAATGGACGTTGCGAAGCGGTTTAGATGGAGACGAACTGCTGGCGCGTCCAGGCACTGTCGTAATAGGCGACTTTCGGGGAACTAATCCGCTGAGGTATTCGTTTTGACCGGCCTTTGTCCGATTAGCCGACTATCGCAACGTTTCTAGATGGTGAAAAAATGCCCTGCGTTTCGTCGCAGACCTTCTAGATTCTGTGACGTCAATCCATGCGTAACGTGACCGACGGGTCTATTGTGCTGGCTTGCCGTGCTGGAAGATAACTGGCCAGCAGCGAGGCGGCTACCAGGATCACGACGATCGCCAGATATGTTAGTGGATCGTGAGGTTGAACTTCGTAAAGCGCCGATGACAGAACACGCGTCGCTGCCAACGCTCCCGCAAGACCGATTGCGGTGCCGATAAGGATCAGAGTACTGGCCTGGCGGACAACTTGTCGAACAACATCCTCGGATCGCGCGCCCAAGGCCATACGAATGCCAATTTCGTTTGTGCGGTGCCGCACCGCGAAAGACATGACTCCGTAAATCCCAACAACGGCGAGCACGATCGCGATGACAGCGAAAGCGGTCAGCAGGATGACGATGAAACGTATGCTAACTGTGGCATCGTTGATGCGTTGCCGCATCGTCTTGATGTCGTAGATAGGCAGCATGCGGTCTAGTGTGCCGGCGTGCCGACGTACTGCTTCGACCAGCGCGACAGGGTCTCCCGACGTTCTGCCAAACAGGATCATGCTGCGCTGGGTAGCTTGCCTATAGGGTAGGTATGCGTCTGGTTTTGGCGGCTGATCCATCGGACCATAGCGTACGTCACCGACTACCCCAATAACTTCAGCCCCTCTTGTGAAAACACCGTACTGCACAAATACTCGCTTTCCGATCGGATTCTCGCCAGGCCAAAACTGTCTGGCGGCGGTTTCATTGACGATCACAACAGGCGGCGTACCCCCGCGGTCCGCGCTGTTGAACGAGCGACCGCGAAGCAGCGGAATCTTCATTGTTTTGAAATAGCCGGGTGAAACTTGAAGCGTACCAACAGTCGTTGGCGCTGTACCCGTCGGTTCCGTCGGTCGATCGGGAAACCGGATGACGTTTTGCATATAACGGCTTTCCAATGCGTGGCCGCTGGATAGCCCGACTGAAATGACGCCTGGCTCCGCTGCGATGCGCCGCTCCATCTCATCGAAAAACCCGGCGACAGCCTGCGGGGTGCGCGAGTCGAAGGGAAGGGTCAACCGAACGGACAGAGTATTGTCGGGATCGATGCCGATCCGGGTACCGAGCAGGTTGTCGAGACTCTTAATCATGAGGCCTGCGCCTATCAACAACACAAACGCGAGCGCAATCTCGACGATCACCAGCATGCCCTTACCGGCCATGAAACGACGTGTGCGAATCTGATAGGCGCTCTTCTTCAGCGAATCGGTTGCGTTCCTGCGAGCTGCCTGGAATGCCGGCGCCAATCCGAAGACAACGCTGGTCGCAATCGCAATTGCCAACGTGAACAACAGCGCCCTCGAGTCGAGATGGATCGAATTGAGAGTAAATAGACGCCCGGAACCCCGCCGACCAAACGTAAAAGCGGCGCCGAATGGATTGAGCTCACTCAACGCGTAAATGCTCGCGTAACCAATAGTCAGACTGGCAGCTCCGCCCAGGAGTCCAAGCATCAGACTCTCCGTCAAGAGTTGCCGAATCACACGAAACCGACCGGCGCCGATCGCACATCGAATGGCAATCTCGCGTTTTCGCGAGGTGCCGCGAGCCAGGAGCAAATTCGCGACGTTGACACATGCGATCAGCAACACGAACGAGACAGCGCCGAACAAAACCAGAACCGAGGTTCGAATTGTGGGATCGATGCGAATTCTTTCGAGTGTTTCAGTCGTCGCGCCCCATCCAGCCCGTCCGTCCGGATGGGCTTCGTCGATGATTCTTCCGAGTGCGGTCATGGCGCTTTGCGCCTTCTCGACGCGGACATCCGGTTTGAGACGAGCCACGAGCGTCCAGTTGTGTTGCCAGCGTTGACCGAGAGTTTCTGCGTCCAGCCGGTGCACAGGAACCCAAAGGTCTGCCGGGCTGCCCAGGCCCTGGAATCCGGCGGGCAATACGCCCACGACTGTATAAGGTTTCGAATCGAGGTCCATCGTGCGTCCGATGACGGAAGGATCTGCCCCGAACCTGCGCCTCCATAGACTGTCACTTAATACGGTTACGAAGTTCTGTTCGGGAATCGCATCCTCCGAGGGCAGGAAAGTGCGACCGAGCTGTGCTTCCACGCCGAGAACCGGAAAGTACCCCGCGCTGACTTCTTCTATTTGGAGCCGTTCAGGTTCGCCGTCACCTGTCAGGTTGGTCAAGCGCGTCCCGTACAGAGCGGAGTTCTCGAAAACCTGTTGGTTCTGTCGAAAGGTCTCGTACTTCGGGTAGGACCAGGCAATTCGCGATGGCGCCCCGTTGGAGGATTCCATCAGGAAGACTGCCATCAGGCGGTCGGGTTCGCGGAACGGCAGAGGTCGCAAGAGTGTCGCGTCGACCACACTATAGATGGCGGTATTCGCGCCGATTCCCACGGCCAGCGTCACCACAACAATTGCGGTAAAGCCGGGCTGGCGCGTCAGCGACCGCCAGCCATAACGAAGGTCCTGTAAAAGCACATCGAGTTGCGCGCCCCAGCGATACCCGCGCACGCGCTCCTTCGTTTGCTCGACCCCTCTCAGCTCCAACCTGGCGAGACGTCGCGCTTCATCAGGCGCAACGCCGTCTCGTATCTTGTCTTTCGCAGCAAGCTCGATGAACGACTCCAGTTCGCCATGAAGCTCCCTCTCGACTTCGCCACGACGAAACACCCAGCGGGCCACGGACTTCAAACGGTGGATGAGGATCATGCATTCTCCAGGACGTTCGTGATAAGCATCGTCACGCGATTCCAGCGCTCTCTCTCCCGCTCGAGTTGTTTCTTACCTGTTCGGGTGAGCCGGTAGTACTTCGCGTTTCGATTGTTGTCCGAGGCCCGCCACTCCGCTGCCAGCTTTCCATCCTGTTCCATCTTGTAGAGGGCGGGAAACAGCGACCCGGGGTTGACCTGAAACCCGTCCGCCGTCAACTGCGCGAGCCGCTGCGAAATGCCGTGACCGTGCAACGGTTCCCGGTTCAGGATCGTGAGGATCAGTAATTCGAGCGTGCCCTGAGGGACATCGACTTTTGCCATCTGCGTACAGCTCTTTTAGGGTGCCTATAGAAGCAATATGTTCTCAATCGTACCTTTAGGTTGTCAAGAGAAACGTGGTTCTGTTTTCGCACAACGTGGGATGAACGGTTTGATGGCGGAAAGGCGGCAGCGAATTAAACGATCCGTTAAGGTCCTCGCGCGATTACTCCCGTCAGTACGGCCCGCAACTGTCGGACATGAACAGGCGGGTTGGCGTCGTGCGACCCGTAACTTCGCTAACGGATTCCGCGTTGGTCCTGCTATATAGACCTCGTGATCTCCCGGCGAGAAATGCTTCAATCAGTTCTGGCAAATGCGGCATGCATGGCCGCCGCCCTTGCACAATCACGCACGGCGTCCAAGGCGAAGCCACTGGCGAGAGACGCGGTGACCCAGGACTGGCCAGGCTTTCTTGGATCCTCCCATAACGCCGTGTCCGCCGAAACGAAACTCAATCGAGCGTTGCCGCCTCCTCTCGTTTGGGAGTTCAGGAGGGGGACGGGATACACGACGCCGGCTGTTGCGGGCCAGCGTCTGGTATTCGCTCATCGGTTGGGGGACGAGGAAATCGTGGAGTGCCTTCATCCGGAGACGGGCGCCAGCCAATGGCAATTTCGTTACCCCACCGATTTCGAGGATCGATACGGATACAACAATGGCCCCAGATCAAGTCCCGTCATCGATGAGGATCGCGTCTACTTCGTCAGCGCGCTCGGTTTGTTGTCTTGCCTGAACCTTGGAACGGGAAAGATTATTTGGAAACGCGACTTCCGGAAGGACTACCGCATTCGTCAGGATTTCTTTGGCGCTGCGTCGACACCCCTGATCGAAGGCGCTCTCCTGATCGTCAATGTTGGCGCTCCCAACGGACCCTGCGTTGTCGGCCTGGACAAACGGACAGGCCGCGAAGTTTGGGGAGCCGGCAAGGAGTGGGGACCCAGCTACGCCTCTCCGGTTCCGGCGACAATCCATGGCAAACGCCGTGTGTTTGTCTTCGCCGGGGGAGAATCCGATCCGCCGACAGGCGGCCTCTTGTGCATCGATCCAGCCTCCGGCCGTATCGATTTCAGCTTTCCCTGGCGAAGCCGCTCCTTTGAATCCGTCAATGCGTCGTGTCCTGTTGTCTTTGATAATAAGGTTTTTATTTCGGCGAGCTATCGTACCGGCGGCGTACTACTCGAAATACGTCCTGATTTCACGCACAGAGTGGTGTGGACCACTCAAGAGTTCGCGCTGCACTTCAACACTCCCATTTACAAAGACGGGTACCTTTACGGTTTCGACGGACGTAACGAACCCGATGCTTCGCTTGCCTGCGTGAATGTCGCAAATGGAAGGGTGGTGTGGAGGGAGACGCCGGAATGGACCGAGACATTTGAGATACGCGGTGAAAAGCGCCAGCAATTGGTGGGACCTTATCGAGGATCCTTGATGTCCGTCGATGGGCAATTTCTTTGCCTTGGTGAGCTCGGACATTTGATGTGGCTTGATCTCACTCCTAAAGGTTACAAGCAAGTTTCTCGAGCCTGGTTGTTTGCAGCGCGCGAATCCTGGGGGCTTCCTGTCCTCAGTCGCGGGCTGCTCTATGTCACGCAGAATACTCGCGACATCATCAACTCCAATCCGCCGCGCCTCCTTTGTTATGACTTGAGAGCCGGGTAGTTCCGCGTGCCCGGCCGATTCAACATCGCGCACGGAATGTGATGCAGACGATTCTGTAGCTGCGAGATTCACAGTGGCTTGCGAAATCCAGAACTGTTGAAAGTCGGTTAATCGATCCAATACGCGGTCGTATACAGAGCCGGGGGCTATTCTGTGGAGCTATCGTTGGATCGCCTGCATGCCCGAGTCGTCAGCTCGCGCGTTCTTGTAGTTCCACGACCGTCACACGCGTGCTGCTGGCACTTGCGTTCCTGCCGTCGGGCTCGTGAAGCCGACGAAAATCGAAGTTTTCCTTGGATTGCGCCTGGACCTCAGCATGCACTACACTGTAGTGCATGAAAAAGACAGAGGTCTACAGCTGGAGAATTACTTCGGCAACCAAGGCTGCCATCGAGAATCAGGCCCGCCTCGAAAGAACCACGGTTTCTGCACTGCTGGATCGAATAACTGCAGAATGGATCGAATCCCGGCGCGGAAAAACCGACGATAACGCCGAACAGATACGCCTCCACGCCAGCGTCCAGAAGACGATCGGCACGATTGCCAGCGGAAATCCAAAGCGTGCAGAGCAGGCGCGAGAGAATGTTCGTAAACGGTTAAGGCGCCATGGCCGGTAATGGTCTGATCGATACCGGCGCGATTGTTGCTCTGCTGGATCTCAGTGACCATTGGCATCAACCGTGCACAGATGCTTTCAAGCAACTCCGCCTGCCATTATTCACTTCAGAAGCCGTATTGACGGAATTGTTTCATCTCGTGGGCGATGATGGCCGTCAGGTACGTGCCGCCTGGAAGTTTGTCCGTTCGGGCGCGGTTGCGATCGCGCCGATAAACGATGCCGACCTGCCACCCCTGGATGTACTGATGAATCAATATCGGGATCGTCCGATGGACTTTGCCGATGCAACCCTCGTCCACATCGCCGAGCGTGAGTCTCTCAGCCTGATCCTCACTGTCGATCATGACGACTTTGAAACCTATCGGATCCACGGCCGCAGGCGTTTTCGGATCCTTCCGAACCGCTCTTAGCCCCCACGTTGATCCCGCCTGACAACAATATTCTGCGAGGTGCATGCGGACGTACCGAACCTGCTATGCGCCCTGGAAGGGCTCGTCGGCGCTGCCGCCGTAGATCGCCGGCACTTTCGAACCCATCGCTCGAAGGTAGGACATCAATTGGCCGCGGTGATGGATGCCATGGTTGTTGCCCAGTCCCAGGAACCAAATCGATGGCCCCCTGGTCATGCCGAAGAAATCGACCTCTTTCGCGAGCTGTTCACCCGGGGTTGAGCGGAGTCTCTGGATTCGCTTTGGGTACTCGCGCTTGTAGAACTCAACAACATCGTCAATCGTCTTGAGCCCTGCAGTCTTCTTGTCCTCGACCTCGGGGTCGTAGACGAAGACTGCGTCACAGACGCTGTCCAGAAACCAGAGGTCCGAACTGGCGATGTGCGTCGCCAGCTCCCACGCCGTCCGAGACTTTTCATCCGGCTTGTAGTCGCGGCGATCGTTGGGAACCGCGCGTAGCACCTTTACGGTGTTCGCGCTTTCCTGGTCGAACATTGCGGCAAAATAATCGGCGATGGCTCTGGCGTGATCCGGTGTCATAGTCACCTCGTTAGCTTGATGGAATTAAGCGATTCTCGATCGTATCTGATCATTTGTGTCCCTCTATCTGTAACAAAACAGACACTTGCGGTTATAGGTGTAGAGCTTATGACGACTGTGGCGATGAGCGGCAAGGCAACTGACCTGGAACTGCTATTCCTGGAGCACTATCGGTTCGTCTACCGAACGGCTTACGGCATCATAGGAAACCCCGAAGATGCGCAGTCGGATGCCAACGAGTGGATTGAGACGTTACATCACGCCTCTACGAGGCAAGGCCGTTGTAGGCTTGTTAGTAATGGCAGTCGGTTTGGCGAATCCAGGGCGCTTCGGCGCCGTCTATTGGGTAGCGAGGCTGCTCAGTTCCCTGTGAAGCTTTCCCGTACCAAGGAAATTGCCAACGGACAGACACACTGTACCCGTACGATTCTCAATTCGTATGACGCGACCAATGCCCTGGAGACGACACAATTCAGTTTTTCGAATATCCTGGCGCTTGACGAGTACCTCGCCCATCGGGCCCTCGATATTCAAACCGGCTTGATCAATCCAGGCCTCGCCGCGAAAGCCCCGCGTTCTGAGGTTCAAGTCGCTTCCAACATGAAACATGATTTTGTATCGCTTGGTCATAATGCGGATCGTAACATCGGGACGGCAAACGCAAGAAAAATTGGAGACGTCTTATGTCACGTTCGAGATTGAGGCACGACGTCGGCGTACCGAAGGGACGGCGCCCCGTGAAAACATTCGACAACGAATGGATCCTTCAGACCTTCGAAAACCACCCGACCTTCTTTAGCAAAAGGATGTTTGGTGGATTGGCCGCCTATCTTTTTGGCCGGCAGATGCTTGTGCTTGTCGAACCAACCAGAACAGGAAGGTGGCAGTGGCATGGCGTTTTAGTCTGCACCGACCACGCGCATCAGTCGGCTATCATCGCAGAGTTCCCGCAACTGGCTCCCCACGACATCTTAA
>DASTBJ010000438.1:0-11146 GCA_035712125.1 Terriglobia bacterium | reverse complement strand
CCAGATCACTGCTACATTGGGCCTGTTCGTTTCTCTTGCAGTCATCCTCATTGTTCAGAATTCGATGTCGAAGGAAACCTTTGCCGCGTGGGGCTGGCGCGTGCCCTTTCTGATTTCGATATTCCTGGTTGGTATTTCTCTCTACATCAGAGTGCGAATGAAGGAGTCTCCCATCTTTCAGCACATCAAGAGCGCAGGCATGACCTCCGCAAAGCCGCTCATGGAAGCCTTCACGCACTGGGACAATCTCAAGCGGGTTCTTGTCTCTCTCTTCGGCGCCACGGCAGGTCAGGGGGTTGTGTGGTACACGGGACAGTTCTACGCGTTGTTCTACCTGCAAACAGTGTTAAAAGTAAACCCCACAACCGCGAACTACATCGTGGCCACCGCACTGGTGCTCGGCATGCCCTTCTTCGTGCTTTTCGGCGCACTTAGCGATCGTATCGGAAGAAAGAAGATCATGATGGCGGGTTGTCTGCTTGCCGCGATCTCGTATATCCCGATTTATCGGACCATGCAGGAAGCGGCGGGTTCCAACGTCGTAACCGTTGAGTCGCAAAAGAACCCGGTTACCGGCGCAACTTCACTGACGCCCCTGACCGAAGGCAACGTGCCCGCAATGGAAGTCCTGCCGTTCACGAGTTTTTCGGAATTCACAGCCAACGCGTCTGCACGGAAACTCACTCTACTTGTCCTCATTCAGGTGTTGTTTGTAACGATGGTGTACGGCCCGATCGCCGCGTACCTGGTGGAAGCCTTTCCGGCGAAGATTCGCTATACGGCGCTTTCTCTCCCCTACCACATCGGGAATGGAGTGTTCGGCGGCTTGCTTCCGCTGATCGGCCTCTGGGTGGTTGCGAATACCGGCAACATTTACGCGGGGCTGTATTATCCCATTACGGTCGCGTTGATTACGTTTGTCGTCGGATCGGTCTTCCTGAAGGAAACGCACCACGTAAAGATCTGGAGAGAAGTCGGCCGGTAGGGACCGCTCGGCTTCTGACCCCAGGGGAGAATCGGAAATCGGACGAGTCCCGCAACTTAAATCCGAGAATTCGAAATCTCAAATTGGACACAAAGCCGGCTGAGACCGTCCGATTTACGTTTTTGAATTCTCGGATTTAAGTTGCAGGACTCGTCCGATTTCCGATTCTCCCCCGGGTTATTCCAACGAAGAAAGGTGGCTGTTCCGTTTTCAGTCTTCGTCGTCCCCAACCACCGCGGTTTCCTGCATCTTTCCCAACAGCGAGTACAGGTTCACATTTCCCAGCGCGGCAGTCACCGATTCTGAAACCCCCAGATGCCTCGCCTTCATCGAATCCAGGAACTCGCGAATCTCCTTCCGCACGCTTTCCTTTTCCCCACAGACGCAGGCGATCGGCAAAAAGCCCTGAACGCGAGCGTACTCCGTCGATAACTCTTCCGACACGTACACCAGTGGACGAATCAGCCTCAGACCGCCTTTTCGCGACTCGGCCACGGGCGGCAGGGACGCAATTCGCCCGTTGAACAGAACGTTTCGAAACAGCGCCTCCGCACAATCGTCCGCCGTGTGTCCAAGCGCCAGCACGGAGCAATTCAGTTCAGATGCAAGGTTGTAGAGATGATATCGACGATGGCGGCTGCACACATCGCAGCCATGAGGCACGTTCTGTGAGATGAGTTCCAGCGTGCGCGTGTCTTCACGAATCACCCATTCCACACCGAGGGCCCGAATCTTTTCCCCAAGCGCCTGTATCGGCAGCTTGAACTTCCCCTGCTCCACGGTGACGGCAATCAGTTCATAGGGAAACGGCGCTCGCTTCCGATACGCCACCAGCGCATGCAACAACGACAGGCTGTCCTTGCCGCCCGACACACCGACCGCGATTCGGTCGTTCGGCCGCAGCATCTCGAACCGTCCCATCGCGCGGCCCATGAGATCCAGAACGCGTTGCTCGATACTCATGGCGTGTCCTTGCCGGTCACTGAGGCCCGAAGGGTTCCCTGATGAAGCCGAACCTTTATCTGGGAATTCAGTTCCACGGTATCGGCGGAACGAACCAATTTCCCTTCCGGAGTGAGACATATAGCGTATCCACGCTCCAGTACGGCGAGCGGACTCAGAGCATCCAGCGTGTGCGCGATTCGAGCAAATGCCTCATTTGCGTGTCTCAAGCGGAACTGAATCACACTCTGCATGCGATGCCCCAGAACATCCACGCGATGCCGGCGCTCCCTGAAAAAATCCCCCGACCGACCGAAGCGCTCGAGACGGAAACCCAGGTCGTCGACGCGCTGGGCCAGCCTCTTGAGTTGCGCTTCCGCAACCGCAAATCCTCGCGATCCGACTTTGGAGTCCAGAAAGTGCCGCATCGTTCGCAGGCGGTACCGCATACCGCCTTGCAGGCGGCCGGAGAGATCCTGGACGCGCCGGAAGAGCTCCTCCTTCGACTGACTGACAATCTCGGCTGCGGCGCTCGGCGTCGGCGCACGGCGGTCCGCCACGAAGTCGGCAATCGTGAAATCCACTTCGTGCCCAATGGCGGTGATGACAGGCTTGCGTGAACGGACGATGGCTCGAGCCACCCGTTCTTCGTTGAAAGGCCACAGGTCTTCCATGGATCCTCCGCCGCGGGCGACCACGATGACGTCGACGTCGGAGTAACGGCTCAGATAGTCGATACCCTCCATGACCTGCAGCGATGCCCCGCTGCCCTGAACCTCACACGGGAAGATCAGAACATTCACCGCGTTGTGGCGGCGCTTCAACACGGTCAAAATGTCGCGAAGAGCCGCGCCGGTCCTTGAAGTGACGATTCCGATCTTGCGGGGCAGAGCCGGGATCGGCCGTTTTCTTTCGGGATCGAAGAGCCCTTCTTTTTGAAGCTTTTCCTTGAGCTGATCAAACGCAAGTTGTAGAGCGCCAAGGCCTACAGGCTCCAGCACCTCGACGATCATCTGGTACTCGCCACGGGCCTCATACGTCGTCATTCGCCCTCGGGCACGAAACGCTTTACCGTTCTCGGGCCGGAAGCGGAGCAACCGCGCGGCGTTCCGAAAACAGACGGCCGGAAGCTGGGCTTTATCGTCTTTCAGCGTGAAGTACAGGTGACCGGCCGTGGAGGCTTTGAAGTTGGAGATCTCACCTTCCACCCAGATGTCGAGGAACTTGCGCTCGACCATATCGCGGATTTCTACCGCAATCTGGGAGACAGTGTAGATCTTTCGCTGGAAGTCACTCTTCACTGGAGGAGTATAGCGAAACTCCCCGGCACGACGTTATGCGATGGTGACCTCTTTCGCGAGATACACATCCTGAATCGCATTCAGAAGGCCGACGCCTTCAGCCATCGGACGCTGGAACGCCTTACGGCCGGAAATCAGTCCCATCCCTCCGGCGCGCTTGTTCACCACGGCCGTCTTCACGGCATCTTTGAGATCGCTCTCTCCGGACGACTCCCCGCCGGAATTGATCAGCCCGGCCCGCCCCATGTAGCAATTCACCACCTGATAACGCGTCAGATCGATCAGATTGGGCGAACTGAGATCCGAGTAGACCTTCTTGTGGGTCTTTCCGAAGTTCAGTGCTGTATACCCGCCGTTGGTCGTCGGTTGCTTCTGCTTGATGATGTCAGCCTGAATCGTGACGCCGAGGTGATTCGCCTGCCCTGTCAGATCCGCAGCGACATGGTAGTCCGCTTCCTTGGTCTTGAACGCCGGGTTGCGCAGGTAACACCACAGAACCGTATACATCCCAAGGTCATGCGCCTGATGGAACATCTCGGTGACTTCCTGAATCTGGCGCTTGGATTCCTCCGAACCGAAGTAGATGGTCGCACCCACACCGGTGCATCCCATATCGAATGCCTGGCGGATGTTGGCGAACATGATCTGATCGAACGCGTTCGGGTAAGTCAGGAATTCATTGTGGTTGAACTTCAGCAGGAACGGAATCCTGTGCGCGTACTTTCGGGCAACCGCGCCCAACACACCCAGGGTGCTCGCAACAGCGTTGCACCCTCCTTCGATGGCCAGCTTGACGATATTCTCCGGATCGAAGTAAAGCGGATTGGGTGCGAAGGAGGCGCCGGCGGAGTGTTCGATGCCCTGGTCGACGGGCAGAATCGAGACATAACCCGTTTTTGCGAGGCGTCCGGATCCGGCAAGCTGGCTCAGGCTCATCAACGTTCGCGCCGAGCGATCCGACGGAGTAAAGACACGGTCAATGAAGTCCGGTCCGGGTAAATGAAGGTTCTCTTTCGGTACGGTCTTGCATTGATGTTCGAGCAACGATGCGTCTGTTCCGAGGATCTCCTGAATCTTGCCGATCATTAGAATGGCCTCCTAGCGCCTGCTCAGCAGTCCGAACACCAGCGTCAGCACAATACTGACAAGGATCGACGTACCGAGTGGAAAGTAAAAACTATAGTTATCACGCTGGATGTGAAAGTCCAGCGGCAACCGTCCGAGTCGAAATGGTAACCGCGGGCCAAGCGTTATCAGCAACCCGACCAGAACGAGAATGCCGCCCATTATCATCAGCATTCGTCCGAGTTGCGGCATCAGCGTTTCGCTCCCTGTTTAGAGGATCTCCAGCCGGTTGAAAAAATATGCTATCTCGAAAGCCGCCGTATCGGGCCCGTCCGATCCATGGATCGCATTGCGCTCGATATTTGCGGCGAACTCCTTGCGGATGGTCCCCGGATCCGCTTTAGCCGGATCGGTAGCGCCCATCACCTTGCGGAGCTTCTCAATGGCGTTATCTGCTTCCAGGACCATCGGCACAATGGGCCCTTCCGACATGAACTCGACCAGGCTGGAAAAGAAGGGTCGCTCCCGGTGCACATAATAGAAACCTTCGGCCTGCGACCGGGTCAGGTGAACCTGCTTCATGGCGCAAATGCGGAAGCCTTCCTTAATCAAACGGTCGATGATTCTGCCGGCGTTACCGGCCTTAACACTATCGGGCTTTAAAATTGTAAACGTTCGTTGCACGTGTTCGTGTTCTCCGTTCCTTACAGCGCGGCCTTCATCGCGTCCCCGATATCCGCGGGACTCTTGACGACTCGTATCCCAGCGGCTTCCATCGCGGCCATCTTGGCGCTGGCAGTGCCGCTTCCCCCGGCGACTATTGCGCCGGCATGTCCCATCCGGCGTCCCGGAGGAGCCGTCTGACCACAGATGAATCCCACCACCGGCTTCTTCACATTGGCCTTGATGAATGCCGAAGCTTCTTCCTCTGCTGTACCACCGATTTCACCAATCATGACAATGCCCTGAGTCTCAGAGTCTTCGTTGAACAGCCGAATCGCGTCGATGAAGTTCGTCCCGATAATCGGATCGCCGCCTATACCGATACACGTCGACTGTCCGAGCTTTCGGCGGGTCAATTGTCCAACAGCCTCGTAGGTCAGCGTTCCGCTGCGCGATACCACACCTACAGGACCTTCCAGGTGAATGTGTCCGGGCATGATGCCGATCTTGCACTTTCCAGGCGAAATAATGCCAGGGCAGTTGGGACCGATCAGCCGTGACTTCTTTCCTTTCAGCAATGTCGTCGCGCGGATCATGTCAAAGGTCGGAATTCCTTCGGTGATGCAGACAATCAGTTCGATTCCCGCGTCGGCGGCCTCCATGATGGCATCGGCAGCAAAAGGCGGCGGAACGAAGATCACGGATGCGTTGGCGCCCGTTTTTCTGCGCGCCTCCTCGACGGTGTTGAAGACGTCGATGCCTTCATGTTTCGTGCCGCCCTTGCCCGGCGTGACGCCTCCGACAACCTGAGTGCCGTAACTAACGGCCTGCTGTGCATGAAACGTTCCTTCCTTGCCGGTGAGTCCCTGAACCAGAAGGCGGGTGTTCTTATCAACAAGTACGCTCATCCGCTCTTACCTCTTCCCCGCCGCGGCGACGACTTTTTCCGCAGCGTCCTTCATTCCATCCGCAACGATGAAGTTGAGCCCGGATGTGCGCAGGATTTCCTGCCCCTGCTCGACGTTCGTCCCTTCGAGCCGCACAACGATGGGAACCTTTACTCCAATATTCTTCGCCGCCTGAACGACGCCGGAAGCGACAACATCGCAGCGCATGATGCCTCCGAATATATTGATGAGCACCGCCTTGACGCCGGGATCGGAGAGCAGAATCCGGAAGGCGCTCTCCACCTGCTGTGCGGACGCGCCGCCACCCACATCGAGAAAGTTCGCAGGACTGCCTCCGGCAAGCTTGATGATGTCCATTGTCGCCATCGCCAGTCCGGCCCCATTGACCATGCAGGCCACAGTACCATCGAGCTTGATGTAGTTCAGACCGAACTTGCTCGCCTCGATTTCGAGCGGTTCCTCTTCGTTCAGATCGCGCAGTTCCTTGATGTCCTTGTGACGGTAGAGCGCATTGTCGTCGAAGTTCATCTTCGCATCGAGCGCGTAAACCTTGTTGTCCCCCGTAATGAGGAAAGGATTGATCTCGGCCAGCGACGCGTCCGTTTCTTCGAAGGCACGGTAAAGAGCCATCATGAACTGAACGGCATCCCCGATAAGTTCAGGAGCGAGCCCAAGACCAAAGGCCAGTTTGCGGGCCTGGAAGGATTGCAGCCCGAGGCCGGGGGTGATGTATTCGCGGAGGATGGCTTCGGGTGTTTTGGCCGCGACTTCCTCGATTTCCATGCCGCCGGCGGCGGATGCGATGAAGACGACCTTCCCGGTCTGACGGTCGATCACGACGCCAAGGTAGAGTTCGCGGCGTATATCGAGGCCTTCCTCGATGTAGACCTTCTGGACCTTTCGGCCTTCAGGCCCGGTCTGGTGCGTCACCAGAGTCATACCGAGCATCTGCTCAGCGATCTGTTCCGCCTGGTCGGCTGTCTTCGCGACCTTGACGCCGCCGCCCTTTCCGCGGCCTCCGGCGTGGATCTGCGCCTTGACCACAACGGTTCCACCGAGTCTTTCGGCGGCACGGCGCGCTTCGTCTTTGGAATAAGCGATTTCGCCGCGCGGGATGCGAACTCCGTAGCGCGCAAGAATCTGCTTGGCCTGGTACTCGTGGATCTTCATCGTGGCGACCTCAAAAGGGATCTAATGTACAGGCCCAGGAGAAAGGCTGTCAATCGGGGTCCGAACCGGTAGGGGCCAGCCAGATCGTGGAGCCATTGGGACTTGTGAGGTCGTTTCCAAGAACTTCCTCGGCGTGCCGGGCATCGTCGACGTGAAGCAGCAGTTCGACGCCCATCAGCCACATGTGGGGTCGCATCCCCCCACAGTCGTCGCTGCGAACAAATGACCGTATCCCCGCAGCCTCAAGCGCCATCCTTGCCAGCTCCGCATCGAACTGGTTCAAAAAGGTTCGAAAAACAATGAAATTGGGCTCGACTCTGGAAAAGGTCATTTCGAGCTCGTTAACCGAAGGATATCGCTCCAGTTCCTGGCCCGGCCTTCCATCACCGCATCAAGCGCCAGCTGAATCGGGCTGAGGGACGATTGCGCCAGGCCCGGCTGAACGCCCGAAATCTGAGCGGAGCGGATAAAGGTGCTGGACGGGCTGAGGGGCAGTGTCGCGACGTTCGCATAGAAACTCTGAAACTTTGTCGGGGGTGTCAGATACTGCTCGACGTTTGAAACGTAGAAGGCCGAAACCGTGGTCTCGTGCTCCTTCAGATACTGTCCGACCGCCCGAATGGCTTTGGTCCCGGCGAAATCGCCGACCAGGGGCACAACAAGATTCTTACGTTGCATGTCGCGAACAAATCGATAGCTGTCCTCCGAAACGAGATAGCTCCAGTTTTTCCCGCCCGGATCGGTAGCGGTCATTACCTGGGCGTAGGTGGGAAACTGCATGCTGAGCATCAGGCTGAAGGCGGCAAGAGTCGTCGGCTGATTGTCTGTCGCCGGAGCACCCTGGATCAGGCGGATTTCGCCATTCGGTTGCTGGATCACGAACCGGCCAGTGTCCGTCAACGAAAGGCCGGTCACCGCGTATCGTGTCTCGGCGCCGTGTTGCGCGAATTCCTGATAAACGTGCTCGAGCGTGGATTCGTCGTCTGAACTCAGCGTGAAGCCACGTTGCATCGACAGCAGATTCTTTATCGCCGCAAGATTCGTCTGGTAAAGCTCAGCATCCTGCGGAACATCGCCAACCGCGGCGAACAGTTGTTGCGGAGTGGCGTTACCGTCAAGACCAGGATCAATCTTGCGCGCAAACAGGCGCGAGAGAAACTCGCGGCGGCTGGCGGAAAGTTCAAAGACCGCCTTGTAGAAAAGGTGCTCAATCATATTCTGCCGGCGGATATCGATGATGAACGCGATACTCGGCCGGATTGCCGCCATATAACTGAAGTTCTGTTCGGGCCCGACTCCCATATAGGCGCCGCCGGCTGGGACTCGCTCGGTCAGCGAAGGGATGATGTAGGGGTAACCCAGTTCGTTGGAAACCAGATTCTCGGAAATGAAGCCGCCGCCTGTTTCAGAGGCGTTCGTGATCAACTGCCAGAACTCTGCGTCCGTGAGTTCGGCAGGAAGCGGGCGCGCCGCGCGAAATGCCGGTGTGAGGACCAGAACCACGCACAGCACAGCCAATAGGATCTGCCGGAAGTCACGCTGGGGCTTCATAGGACCTCCAGCATAAGGAAGTCGGCCTACGGCTGACAAGTTCGGGTTTCTTCTAATCAACCTGGCTTATTTTTGTCGCACCCTTCCCTTCCATAATGGACCGTCCGAGGGGTGGGTGGCGGCAAAGGCAAATAGGCCCGCTCCCTTGACACTCCCGAGGGCCCCTCTTAGACTTCAACGAACGTTACGAGCACTGAAATGAACAAACATTTTCCAGTCGCAGGGGCTCTCGCTGTCGTGCTGGGCCTTAGCCTCGCCGCGATCCCGCTGATGGTGAAAGCGCAGGGTGGTGGTACCGCACCGCGGCCGATGAGGACGCCAGATGGGCGACCGAATCTGAACGGAATCTGGCAAGCCCTGAATACCGCGCACTGGGACCTTGAAGATCATTCCCCCGCACCCGGCGCTCTTTACCAGATGGGCGCGGTAGGCGCGACCCCAGGCGGCCCGGGTGTCGTCGAAGGCGGCACGATTCCCTATAAACCCGAAGCCCTGGCGAGGAAGAAGATCAACTTCGCGAGCCGGCTGTCTCTGGACCCGGAAGTGAAATGCTACATGCCGGGAGTTCCCAGGGCGACATACATGCCTTTTCCCTTTCAAATTGTCCAGTCCACGAACATGATTCTGATGGCCTACGAGTTTGCAAGCTCTGATCGCGTGATCAATATGGGTAAACCCGTCGAGGCTGCCGTGGACACCTGGATGGGAACG
This sequence comes from Terriglobia bacterium, assembly GCA_035712125.1. Classification (GTDB taxonomy): domain Bacteria; phylum Acidobacteriota; class Terriglobia; order 20CM-2-55-15; family 20CM-2-55-15; genus DASTBJ01. Next base: position 1,850 of record DASTBJ010000438.1, on the reverse strand, counting down.
GCGAACGGTCGGTGGGAGGGTGACACCCTGGTCGTCGACAATACGGGATTTAATGACAAGACCTGGTTTGACCGCGCCGGGAACTTTCATAGCGATCAATTGCGCGTCGTCGAGCGCTTCACCCTGATAGGCCCCGACCATATTCAGTACGAAGCAACAATTGAAGACCCGCAGACCTTTACGCGGCCGTGGAAAATTAGCATGCCGTTGTATCGGCTTGTAGAGAAGAACGTTCAACTCACGGATTTCAAGTGCGTCGAGTTCGCCGAGGAGCTCCTCTACGGACATCTCCGTAAAGAGCCCTCGAAATAGGAGGTTTCGATGAGCCGTCTATTCTTTGCAAGCGTTCTCGCTATTGCGATTGCCGTAGCACCGCTCGCCACCAGCGTTATTCTCGGCCAGGCTGCGCAAACATACACTGCGCCGAGAACCGCATGGGGACACCCCGATCTTCAGGGTTGGTACTCGAACCTGAGCGAGAATGGCACTCCGCTGGAGCGCCCCGATCAATTCGCCGGCCGAAAACTCGAAGATATCAAGGGCGAGGAACTCCAGGCGATCAAGAAGGCGGCGCAGGATCGGACAATCGCTTCCTTTGCGGGCCCGCTTCATGCTCCCGAAGATTGGTGGCAGAAGGACCTCAACATGGTGAAGGGCAGCCAGGCCTGGCTCGTGATCGATCCACCCGAGGGCAAGATTCCGCCGCTTACCGAAGAGGCGCTTGCGCGAAACGCCGCTCGTGCCGAAGCTCGACGGGCCAATCCGCGCGGCCCCGCCGATTCATATGAAGACCGCAGTCTCTACGACCGCTGCATCACGCGAGGGCTGCCCGGCTCGATGATGCCCGCCATTTACGGCAATTCGTATCAGATCATCCAGTCCCAGGACTTTGTGGCGATCCGCTACGAGATGATCCACGAAACGCGACTCATTCCGCTCGACGGACGCCCCCATGCCAATTCGAAGGTTCGCACCTACATGGGCGATGCGCGAGGCCGCTGGGAAGGAGACACGCTGGTCGTCGAGACGACAAACTTCCGCGAAGGCGAAGCCTACCGCGGGTCGAATGGCGCGACACTGCGCCTGACGGAACGTTTTACCCGCGTTGGTCCAAAGACCGTGAAATGGCAGGTTACTGTCGAAGACCCCTCAACCTGGACCCGGCCCTGGACCTTCGCCATGCCGCTCACCATGGACGACACCCAGCCCGTCCTGGAATATTCCTGCCATGAGGGCAACCTCGGATTGCGAAATATTTTGAGCTCGGCGCGCGCCGAAGAGAAAGCTGCTGCGGAAGCAGCCAAGGCAGGAAGGTAGGAGCCATGCGAAGAACCTTTTTCGTCCTTGCCGTGGCTGTCGTCCTGAGCGTTTCTGTCCAGGCCTGGGCCCATCATGCGTTCTCTGCCGAATTCGATGCCAACAAACCCGTCAAGCTGCGCGGCACCATTACAAAGATGGATTGGATCAATCCCCACGCCTGGCTTCACCTCGAAGTGAAAGACTCTTCCGGCGTTGCGAACTGGATGATCGAGCTCGGACCGCCTAATGCTTTGATCAAGCGCGGCTGGACCAAAACCTCCGTCGCCATTGGAACCGAAGTGCTCGTCGATGGATACCGGGCCAAGGACGGCGCTCTCCGCGCCAATGGCCGTGACGTTACGCTTCCCGATGGAAGGAAGTTTTTTGCAGGTGACGTCGGAACCGGCGCGCCTGGCGACCCCACAAACTAAAATCGAGGCCAGGCCCGTTGTTCCACCAACTAACGAAAAATCGGAGCCAGACTAGTTGTTTCCATTTTTGCGCAAAAGAAAATTTGAAATCGGACGAACGGAAAACTCAAATCCGAAATT
>DASTBJ010000437.1:0-2957 GCA_035712125.1 Terriglobia bacterium | reverse complement strand
ATCCGTTGGAATTGCAGACATATCGCCTTCGGTAGTTACACTCTGGGCGTTACACCGTCAAGCGCAGTGTGAGATTCGGCAGGTCCAGGCCCTCCAGCGAGGCCTTCCACTCCTCTCCTTTGGCTATCGGTGTCGGCGTCGTCAGCGTTCCCGAGCTCACCAGATCGCCCGGCCGAAGACTGCTGACGCGAGCCAGTTCGCCGAGACACAAAGCCGGGCTGCGCAGCGAGTTCTTGCCCGATCCTTCTTCGACAAGGTCGCCATTCCGAGAAAGCACAAGCTTGAACTTCGGCAGCTGTTCGGCAAGGGTCGGAATGATCTCCGCAGTCACCGGCCGGGGTTGTCCAATGACGAGGGCCGCGTGCAGGCCATAAGCAGCGACAAAGTCCACCGGCTGAAATTGCCAGTCGGGAAAGACACAGTCGATGATTTCGAATCCAGGGGCGACCCACTCGACACCAGCGAGTATCGCTGCGGGATCGGCGCCGGCGATCGGCTCCCGGACCTTAAACACGATCTCCGGCTCAATTTTCGGCGCCACCATTCGCTCGATCGAGAGCGACGCCTCGCCGGAAGAAAACACAACCGTGTCGTCGTACATGTGAGCCCACACCAGAGTTTCCAGCTTCAAGGCGCGCCACATCGCCTTATTGGCATACCCGACCTTCAAGCCGGTCGTCGTTCGACCCGCGGCCTGTCGACGGCGGACCAGTTCGCTTTCGACCGCATAAGCATCCGCCATATTGAATGCGGCGTCGCGCGAAGACGGCGACGGCGTGAGGGTTCGCGTGGCATAGGCATTCATGATCTCTGTAGCAAGTTGCTTCAGATCCAAAGTCGAACTCATGCGTTCACTCGCTGGGATTATCGTGTCGCGCTCACGCGGTCGATGACGACTCCTGATCCGGTTGCCATCGACTCGTAGTACCGCGTGAACCGTTCCGGTTCGACGCCACTATACGCTTTCAGGTTGGTTGCCCATCGGAAAGAAATCGGCTGAAACCACAATTCCGCTTCCACCTGGAATGGTCCCTGGCTGTTGCCTGTCGCGATCGAGTAGCGCGTTCTGTCGCTCCCACCGAGGAAATCGGCGTCGTTCACGGCTTCACCTTGAACGGCAATCTCCTGCTCGACGGTCTTCTTATCGAACCCTCGCGGAAGAAGCCTGTTATCTTTGATGAAACGAACCGCAGTCAACAATCCAGTCGTGGGAATGTTGTTTGTACCGACCATGATGTCTTCATAGATCTGCACTTGATCGCTGCTCGTGATTTCCGTGTAGTGCCGTTCGAACTCGTTCGCATTCGCGTCATTGGCGTTGCCCTCGATGGCCCCATTCGGATCCAGCGCCCCCGACTCGAAGATGACGCGGTTGTCGCGATCTCTTACCGTGACATGCAGCCAGGCCCGTCGCGAGGGGTACGCCGTCGGAAACTTGTGCCCGCTTTGATTCTCGACGGTGATGTCCGCTTGCAGTCGGCCCGCGTTGAGATTGATCTGTTCAATCCTCACTCTTGCAGTTTGAGTTTTCAGGTGCTGGATTGTCCGGTCTGCCGCGGCCTCAAACTCACTGGGCAGAGCCACGACGCCAAGGTCATTTCTGTATCGGTTCAGCATGCGCAGCATGAAGAAGTTGCCGCCGACGAACACATGGCGGCTCATCTTCTCACGAGGCATGCCCAGCGTGACGGCAATCCGGGTTTCTTCCTCAACCGCAGGCATGTGGCAGTCCTGGCAGCTTTGCTTGTCGCGAAACTCACTCGCACGCCACTCCTGGTAAGGCATTTGTTCCGGGAGTTCGCCGACAACCTTAGCGCCGGGGCCGAGCGCCTTGGTGATCACGGTGTGACAGGTGGCACACAATTCGGATTTTTGGATGTGTTCACCTTCTGTCGGCCGATATCCCCGGGACGAACTTCGCATGATTTGAACTTGGCCGTCCTCGATCTTGTAGGGCCCGTACTCCGCGCGTTCGCCTTTGCTTTTCGTCGTGTCGACAACGAATCCGCCTGTGAAGCTTTCTCGAGTGCCGAGTTTGTCCGGCGCAATTTGATGGCACATGGAACACGACACTCCGTCCTGCGCGAGCTGGTCCATCCGATCATCGGAACGAAGGGTGAGCCGTGAAAACACTTCCGGTTCCTTTCCTTCGTATTCCGATTGGAAATGGGCCATGGGCATATGGCAGGTCGCACATTCGTCTTCGATCGCGGCTTTCGACTCCGGCTGATCGAGAGTCTCGCGACGGACTGCGGCCTGCCAGTAAGGATCACGGGCTGAGTTGGCCATCATGGTCGGACGCCACGAAAGTCCAATGGAAATATCTTCGCCGGACGACGTTGCCAGCCCGTTATGACATGCAAAACATCGATCGGATGTTTCAAACAGCTCGTGGTAATCGGCGGCGCGCATCGCCGTAGTCGATGGAAGTACGCCGAACAGTGTCACGATCACGGCGTGTACGATGAACGGTAGGTATCTTTTCATCACCAGCCCTCCCGCAGCCCGCCGTCAAAGAAGTCCCAGAGAACGTAAAACGCAAGCTGCGTGGATCTTCCCTCTCTGTGGTTCAATGGCGTTCGGACGCCGAAGTTCGCGCGGATGTGCTGCCGTTTGCTCAGCGTCACCTGAACTTCGGGCACAATGTCCCAGTCCGTAGCCGCTCCGTTTTCGAGCTCTCGCTCGCTGAGGAACTCGACCATCGGTATCCATGCCCGGCCCGCTCGCCCGTTTGGGGTGAAAGCCTTTCCGACGACGCCGCGAAAGAAGTAGGCATTCGACACGATCGCCGTATCGGTGGGAAGCTCGAACCCCGTTTGGATCTGAATGAAACTCGAGCGGGGAAGAGTCTGCCCGAGAGCTGCGAACGTTTCGAATGTCGTTATGCCTGTTCCGAAACCTTTCGTTTTGTTTCCTGTCGGCACACTGACTTCGCCCTGTGCGCTCAGAATTGTGCT
>DASTBJ010000436.1:0-17637 GCA_035712125.1 Terriglobia bacterium | reverse complement strand
GTGAAACCTACGAACTCACGTTCTATGGCGGTCAGACGAATCCTCTGCGCGCGCAGGCTATTGATCTGCGTCCAGGCATGACCGTACCAGGAATCGATATTCCCCTCGCCGCCGGAACCGTGCGACCGCGAACAATTAAGGGTATTGTCATCGACGGCGCTACCGGACAGCCTGCGGCAGGAGCAACGATCAGCGCTCTCCCCAAGATATTTCTTGCCGCGAGTCGCGTCGCACCAGCGGGATCCACGGACGCCAATGGCCGATTCACCATCCGCGGGCTGACCACGGAGGCGTACATCCTGCATTTCCGGACCACAGGAAATCTGTACGGGTTCCACCGGCTGGAGTCCGGCACCGGGGACATCGAGAATATTTCACTGGTGGCAAGACCCGGTGTACCTCTTACCGGCAAGATCAGCTTCGACGGCCGTCCGGCATCCGACAACGACCCCGACATTGCTCGTTTGAATGTACAGATCGTTCAGGACCCCGGAATTCCTGGCGTCCCGACGCCTCCTGGTGTCACCCCATTGCCAAATGGCAGCTTCACCATTCCAGGCCTTTTTCCGGTGGGATGGGATTTTGAAGTCTATATCGGCGGGACGCGTCCACCTGGAACCTATGTAAAGTCAATTAAGCTTGGCCCGCACGACGTTTTGAACTCCAAGTACTATCCCGAGCCCGGTGAAAGTCAGCGTGGCGGTCTTCAGGTGCCCGGCGCGCTGGATCAGCCGTTGGAGATCGTGCTCGGTATAGGCACGGGAACCGTGGAAGGACGAGCGACGGACGCCCGCCAGCAGATCGCCCCGTACCGAACCATCGTCATGCTTCCTGATGTTCCGCTGCGGCATCGCTTCGATCTTCATCGCGTGACGCTGACCGATACATCCGGAAAGTTCCGCTTTCAAAACGTGACTCCGGGCGCTTACAAGATCTTTGCCTTTGACCAGATTGAAGCCGGCGCATGGGAAGACGCCACCCTCATGCAGGGCTACGAAGGTGGAGGTCAGACGATTCGAGTTCTCGAAAGCAGCCGGCAAAACCTCGAATTGAAGGTGATCCCTTGAAAGCGCTTCTTATGGTGTTCCTGCTTGGGGCTGTCCGCGCGCTCGCGGCACAAGCGCCCGCCCCGGTATCAATCGAGGGTGTGGCTATGATCGCCGGCAACGATGATCCGGTCCCAAACGCGATTCTCGAACTGCGTCCTGACAACTCCAGCGTGGAACCTCTGTTTGCGGCCTCGCAAAGCAACGGCCGCTTCTTCTTTCGAAACGTGCCGCCGGGACGCTATGTGCTCCTCGCGACTAAGAACGGATATCTGCCGGCAGAACTGGGTCAGAAGAGTCCCACTGGCCGGGGCACGCCAATCGTGATTGCTTCGGGACAGCAGTTCCAGGGTTTGCGGCTGGCAATGATGCCGACGGCAGCGATTACGGGTCAGATCATGGACCGTCTCGGCCAGCCCATGCCCGGAGCAACGGTGCAATTGCTCAAACCCCAGTTCCAGGACGGAAGGCGCACGATGGCTGTCATGAAGTCCACGCTGACGAACGATCTTGGCGAGTATCGAATGTTCTGGGTTCCACCAGGTTCCTATTACGTGAACGTGATTGCGCTGCCTGATACTCCGAACGCCGGTGGCATCAATATCGTGATGAATCCATCGGGCCAGCCCGTCAACCGTTCTCTGTGGTCGAACCAGTTCAACGTCGCGACAAGGCCCGTGGGCAGTGGTTTGCCCGACACCGAAGCGTACCTGCCGATCTTCTTTCCCGGAACAGCAGACGAGAATTCCGCGACACTCGTGGAATTGCAACCCGGCGCGGAGGTTCGCTCCATTGACATCCGTGTCATGCCTGCGCGTGCCTTTCGCGTTCGCGGCCTTGTCCTGAATGGAGCGATACGGCAGCCCGTTGTTGGAGCTCAGGTCCAGATGTTCTCTGTCTCCCCGGGAAGCACGCGCTTCTTTCAGGTGAATACGGATGCGACGGGAATGTTTGTCATTCCGCGTGTCCCCGCCGGGCCGTACGCGCTTGCTTCGGTAATGGGCGGTGCGGGAATTGGAAGATTGCAGCACGTGGAGCTTCGGGAAGCTGACATCGACGCGACGCTCGAATTACAGCCGCTCTACAACATTACCGGCCGACTCATTGCCCCGAATCCCGGCGCATTCCAGGTGCGGTTGCGGCTCGACTATCCCATTCCGAATCCGCCTCAGATCAATGCGGTACCCTCGCCGGACGGTTCGTTCACTTTCAGAGGCGTCCCACCTGGAGACTTTCGTGTTTTCGTCGCACCGCTCCTGCTGCCTGAATCGCCCCCACCTCCCTCGATTCCTGCAACGTTGCGAAGTTTCTATGTGAAGTCGATTCGCGTGGGCGGTCTGGATCTGCTGGAGGGGAATCTGCGGTTGGAGAGCCCGCCGGAGTCGCCGATCGAGATTCAGGTTGCAGACGATCCGGGGAACGTCAATGGCCGAGTCCTCAACAGCCGCGGAGAGCCCGTCACGGCGGCGACTGTCGTCCTCGTTCCGGAAGGAGAGCGCCGCGTGTTCCGCGCGGATCTCAATAGAGTCACGGCAAGCAATGAATCGGGACAGTTTCTGTTTGAGAATCTGCCGCCAGGGGACTATCGGATGTTTGCATGGGAGAACGTCGCGGACCGTGCCTGGCAGGATCCTGGCTTCCTGCGACAGTTTCTGGAAACGAGTAAGACTGTGCGGGTCCTGGAAAATTCACGCCAAACGATCGAGATCACGAGCATTCCGTAAAAATCGACGCGGCATGTCGCATTGCAGTCGAGAATCCTCGTCTATAGAAATGCATGAAGGACAGCGCCTCAACCGGGTTCATTGCAGCACGAATGGAAAATCCGGTTCTGGAGATCGACGACCTTGAACGGTTCATGGAGCAATATCGGACGCGAGTGCTGCGGTTCGTGTTCGCTTCCGTTCGCGATATGGATCTGGCCGAAACGCTGACCCAGGACTGTTTCTGGAAAGCGTACAAGCATCGGAACGCGTTTCGGGGCGACTGCAGCGTTCAGTCATGGCTGATGAAGATCGCAATCAACCTGGTTCGCGATCACGCCCGGAGTCGGAGATTCCAATTCTGGAAAAAAGCAGAGCGTGTTCGAAGCCAGGAACTGCACGCCTGGCGGGACCGTGGCATCTCTCCGGAAGAACGAGCCGCGGTGAACGAACAGGTGCAGGCCGTCTGGGACGCAACGCGAACACTGTCCGAGAGGCAACGCACTGTCTTTCTGCTTCGTTATGTCGAAGAGCTTGAGATTTCTGAAATCGCGCTGTCTACCGGGTTGACGGAAAGCACAGTCAATGCCCACCTTGCCCGGGCGGTGCGGGGCATCAGGAAACGGTTAGGAACGCCATGAACGAACATTTGTCATCAGAACAACTTGCGCGGTGCTTTGTAGGTGGCGCGACAAACGAGGAGCGCCACCATATCCGGAAATGCTCGAAATGCAGCGCTGAACTGGAACGGCTCGACGGTGTTGTTGGATCGTTTCGTCGTGCAGTCCGAGCAGAGATCGAGCATCGAACCAGGTTGGGGCCGTCGTCTCCAATGGCATTACCCGCTATACCTGATGCCACGCCTAAACCGGCGTGGCGGCCGGCAATTGCAGCTGCAGCAGCGGTTCTGTTGGGTCTGCTTCCGATGCTGATGACGGAAACGAAGCTGCCGGAGGTGACGACGAAACCGGCACCTCAGGAGAGTGATGCGCATGCGCTGATGGAAGCGGTCAATATCCACCTTTTGCGAACTCTGCCCGCGCCAATGGAGCGCGTGATGACTTTGTTGCCGCAGGAGGAATCGACGGAATCCGGAGGAATTCAATGAATCTTAATAAGCAGTTGCTCGTCGTAATCGTTTTTTGCGGATTAAACCTGCCGGCGCACGCGCAGCAGCGGAGCGGAGGCGGCCGTGGCCCGGTTGGTGAAGGTGCAGCCGCCCAGACTAACCCTCCGGGTGAAACATACTTCCTTCGAGAGCGTTTGAATCACTACAGCAGCCTGGTCGCGCCCGCGTGGTGGACGAACACTCCACTGGTCACACGCCTCGGAATCACTCCGGACCAAAAAGCGAGAATAGAACGGACATTCGAGAATCATCGCCCGAGACTCGAGTCGGCCAGAGCGACGCTCGAAAAGGAAGAGGCTCAACTCGCTCAGTTAATGAACGTTGAGCCTTTCGACCGGAACGCCGCACTGACACAAGCCTTCCGCGTGGTTCAGGCGCGGAGTGAGATGGAAAGGGAAAACACGCTCATGGCGGTGGAAATGCGTGAACATCTCACGCGCGCCCAATGGGCGCAGTTGCCACAGCCATCGGTGAGTCTCTCATACGCTGCCAAGGAACTCGGAAGGAGAGTTCGGACCCAGGAAGCAACAACAGGGGGAGGGGGGCGTGGCGCACGCGGGCAGCAATAAACTGTTCCATGCCGGTCTGAGATACAATCGGCCGCAAGATGCACTTGAGATTTATCTTCGCGGCCCTGTGTATCGTGCTGTACGGATGCTCGTCGGAGACGACAGTTCCACAGCCTGCGGGGTTGCAGTTGCCTGAGGGGCGTCTCATTGACCTGACGCACCCCTTCTCGCCGGAAACGATCTATTGGCCCACGGCGAAGCCTTTCACATTCGAAAAGGTTTCCGATGGCGTCACGCCCGGCGGTTACTACTACGCGGCGAACAACTTCTCAGCGGCTGAACACGGCGGCACACACCTGGATGCTCCGATTCACTTTGCGGCGGGCAAGAACACAGCCGATCAGATTCCTCTCGAACAACTCGTAGGTCCGGCCGTGGTAATCGACGTCGCAGCTTCTGCCGCATCAAGCGCCGACTACCAGATTCAAATCTCCGACATCGAAGCCTGGGAGACGAAAAACGGAAGAATCCCCGATTCATCCATTGTTCTTCTTCGGACCGGTTGGGACGCGCGGTGGCCGGATCGCAAGACATACCTGGGCACCACGAAGGTTGGCCCGGATGCGGTCGCGGAGTTGCACTTTCCAGGACTTGACCCTAAAGCCGCACAATGGATCCTTTCCAACCGGCGGATTGATGGCATCGGGATAGACACGCCCAGCATCGATTACGGGCAATCGACGACCTTCGAAACTCATCAGACTCTATTTAAAGAGAACATCCCCGCGTTCGAGAACGTCGCGAACCTCGACCAGTTGCCTGCCACCGGCGCCATAGTCATCGCGCTGCCGATGAAAATTCAGGGTGGCAGCGGTGGGCCGTTGCGGATTGTCGCTATCGCGCCCTGAGCTACGACGCCAATTCCACGAGCTGATCGCGCGTTAGTCCCGGCAGCGGTCGAGGCGCTGAGCCCTTCATGGCGTCCATAGCTTTGGCAATGCGCTGTGCGAAAGAGATCGGGATCCGCTGTCCGTCGCGGGCAAGCAGCAGAGCGGCGCCGAGTCCACAGATGCCGGCACCTAAGACGAGAGTCTTTCCCATGTGCTTCTCCCTCGTGAGCTCAACATTTCATGATTGTAGCCGTCGCCGTGAGGGGTGGAAAATCGAAGACATGAACGCACCCGCATATTTCGAAATCCAGGCTGACGATCTGAAACGCGCTCGCGAGTTCTACGGCGCGATTTTTGGATGGAAGTTCGCGAAGGCCGATGGGCTTCCCGTGGAGTACTGGCGCATCGAAACCGACGGCCCGAGAGGCGGATTACTTCAGCGGCCCGCGAAGACGCCGCCGCTCGAGCATGGGACGAATGCTTTCACATGCTCCATGGAGGTCGAAAACTTCGATCGGACGGCACAGAAAATTTCACGCCAGGGCGGCGTGGTCGCTCTGCCAAAGTTTGCAGTGCCCGGAGTCTGTTGGCAGGGATACTTCATTGATCCGGAACAAAACGTGTTCGGCATTTTCCAGGCGGATGTAAACGCGAAGTAGCCACGGGGCTCAGATGAACCAGACAGACAGCATTTTTCAGCGCGCAGTTTCAAAGCTCCTGATCGAAGTGTTCGATGGCCCGCCCGGGGACGAGGCGTACATCTTAAATCCTCGAGATCCCGGCCTGCATCGGCAACTTGAAACGATTTCTGCGGCTACTGCATCCGAACAGCCGATCGCAGGAAAGCCCTCTATCGCGGCACATGTCGATCATGTCCATTACGGGTTGTCGCTGCTTACACGCTGGTTGGCAGGGGAGGAAAATCCGTGGGCGGACGCGGACTGGAATGGCAGCTGGCGCCGCAATACAGTAACGGAAGACCAGTGGCGCGTCCTCCGCCAGAACCTTCGTGAAAAAGCGGACACCTGGCAAAACGCGGTGAGTCGCCGCACCGAATGGGACGACTTCAATGCGGCGGGCGCACTCTCGACGGTCGCGCATACGGCGTACCATCTAGGCGCGATCCGACAGGTCCTCGCGTCGACCCGGAAAGACTAGACGGCTACGCCTGTTCGACGATCACCGCCGTTCCGTAACACAGCACTTCCGTGACGCCCGAGGACACTTCGTTCGCATCGTATCGGACGCCAATGACGGCATTCGCGCCCATCTGTTCGGCATGTTCCACCATGAGCCGATAGGCATCCACTCGCGCTCTCTCGCAGAGTTCGGTGTAGAGCGTGATATTGCCGCCGACCAGCGTCTGCAGTCCGGCGCCGATGTTGCCGATCAGACTACGAGAACGAACCACAATCCCGCGCACGAGCCCCAGGTTGCTTTTGATCTGGTAACCGGCGAGATCAAATCCCGTGGTGATGAGCTGATGGTTGAGATAAGGCATGACCGATAGTAGCAAATCCGATTTCTTGAACAATTCTTCAGTCGCCTCTATGATCTCTCCTGCGGTGCAAGCCGCGTCCGGGTCCGCGGGAAGGGTTGAACCCACTTGTCACTGATTTGCATCGCTTTCGAACCTTTATGCAGCCGGCATTGCGGACCTTCGGCGCCAACGCATGGAGGTTTCAATGCCACGTCTTCCTGAGAACCCGAATCTCGAGCATCTGAAAAAACAGGCGAAGGATCTCCTGCGCCTGTACCAATCCGGCGACCCCGAAGCTTTTAACCGCCTCCGCAATGCTTTTCCTTTAGCGGCGAACAAAGAGGATGCAGCGATAGCCGCGCTCGACCTGAAGCTTCACGATGCGCAATCGTGCGTCGCGAGAGAGTACGGTTTCCCGACATGGAAAAATCTGCACAATTATGTTGATTGGCTCACGAGCAAACGCTCGACAGACCGAAAGGATGTGGTCGCCCTCTGGCTGCACAAAGCCTACGGGCACGACACGGAGCACGCGCATCCGTCGTTTGCCGAAAAACGTCTGGCGGAGATTCCCGACTTCGTTCAGGGGGACCTGTTTCTGGCATGCGCCATTGGGGATGAAGCGACGGTCCGGCAAGCGATCGCAGCCGACCGCTCCTCTGTGAATCGCACTCGGAGAGACTGGCGATGCCCGGGTTGCAAGGAATACCTGGACATGCCGCCGCTGATTGCCGTCGCCCATTCGACTCTACTCCAGCTCCCGAACTTTCGCGACCGATTGCATCGTTGCGCGCGACTGCTGCTCGATGCGGGCGCCGATCCCAACCAATCGTGGCGGGCCAGGGAGGGCGATCATGCGGTGAGCGCGCTTTATGGTGCGGCAGGTAAGAATCACGATCCAAAGCTCACGCAGATGTTGCTGGAGGCCGGCGCGAATCCCAACGACGGAGAGTCGCTCTATCACGCGATGGAGACAACCGATGCCGCATGTGCCCGCTTGCTGCTGGAAGCCGGCGCAAAGGTCGAAGGTTCCAACGCCTTGCATCACGTGCTGGACTGGGATGGTCTCGAGATGTTGCGGTTGCTGCTGTCGTACACGAAGGACGTCAATGACACTGGCAGTGGACTGGGAAGTCCGCTGATCTGGGCGATTCGCCGCCGTCGTTCGCTCGCGCACATTGAGGCGCTGCTGGAAGCGGGTGCAAATCCGCACGCGTCGACGAGCGAAGGGGTCAGCGCTTACAAATTCGCGCTGCAGTCGGGTCTCACCGACGTCGCAGACGCTCTCCGCAGGAAAGGGGCAAATGAGTCATTTTCAATTGAAGATGAATTCGTCGCCGCATGCGCGCGTGCCGACGGAGCGGCCGCACGAGCAATCCTGACGGGGAATCCCGATATCTTTCGCAGGCTATCCGAGCCCCAGTTGCGTCAGCTTCCGAATCTCATGGAAGCGCGAAAGCTGGATGCGGTGCGGCTGATGGTCGAGCTCGGCTGGCCTATTGCGGTTCGCGGCGCAGACTGGGGGGCTTCGGTATTGAGCCTCGCGGTTTACCAGGGCGATCCGGAGTGGACGCGGTTCTTTCTCGAGCACGGCGCCAGATGGACGGAGGAGCACAATTACGGCAACGTCAGGGGCATTCTGGGATGGGCTTCGCAGTATCAGCCGCCGGGGCCGGACTGGCTTGGATGTGCCCGAGCCCTTGTCGAATACGGTATGCCGGTACCTGAATCGGTTCACGACTATTCGCCCGAACTCGTGGCGTATTTTGCGTCCGTACGCGGTGAAAACGAGTAATCCGCGGTTGCAGAAATTGCTCTCTGTGTATTTCTCCGCTGGTACTACAATCCACCGCGAGGAAAAACACGATTGATCGGTTCGATACGTTCGCTTTTTGGTAGTTCCGCCGCAGATCTTGTTCGCGCCTGGCGCGCTTTTGCGATCACGGATCTCGCATACAAAGCCATCGCATTTGCATTGCTTATGCCTTCCGTAAGCCTGCTTTTGTACTGGTTACGCGCGAGTGTTTCCGAACGTGTGATTGCGGATGTCGACATTGCGGTGTTCTTTTTGACGACCCCTGTTGGAATCATTTCGTTGATTCTTGGCGCATCACTGATCATCGCAATTACCTTTCTGGAGACGGCATGCCTGATGGTGATCGGTTTTGCATGCGCGCACGGCAAGACCATCAATGGCAGAGGGGCACTGCGGTACGCTGCCGCGCACTCGGCGAATGTATTCCGCCTGAGCGGGAACATCGTGCTGCGCCTTCTTGTCGGCATAATCCCGTTCGCACTCGTTGGCGGCGCGACCTATCTGGTGTTGTTGCGGGAACACGACATCAATTTCTATCTTGCGCAGAAACCGACCGAATTCTGGATTGCCGCTGTCATCGTCGGTCTCGCTGTCATTGGGCTTGTATCCTGGCTGGTGCGAACGGTCGCTCGCTGGGCTCTGGCGATGCCGTTACTCCTATTTGAGAATGTCCACCCGCGGCACGCTCTGGGTGAGAGTGCAAGACGAGGCGCTGGCTCTTATTCGACGATCGCGGCGACACTCGGCGTTTGGGCGATCGTCTCGGTGGGGCTCATCGTGGTAACGTCCGGCTCAATTGCCTTCATCGGTCGCATGGTCGCGCCACAGCTGGCCGGATCATTGACGCTTCTCTTGCTGTTCGTCGCCGGACTCGCGATGGTCGGTGTCGTGGTTGGTCTGGCCGTCGGGATCTTTAACTTCTCCATGTTTGCGCTGCTCATTACACGGATGTACCTGGCGAGCAGCAAAGCGCAGGGGGATTTTTCAACCCTGGCACGCTACCAGGGTGAGGTCCGGCGGTTCTCCGGAGGCGAATTGAAGGTAATCCTTGCTGCAGGGGTGCTCCTGGCTGTCGGATTCGCATTCGTCGCGCTGCTGGTCAATCGCGATCAAAGACCCGTCTTGATCATTGCTCACCGAGGATCGTCCTGGACCGCGCCGGAAAATACGCTTGCGGCATTTCGGCTGGCAGCGGACCAGCGCTCTGATTTTGTGGAGTTGGACGTGCAGGAATCGGCCGATGGCCAGGTGATCGTTGCGCATGACAGCGATCTCATGAAGGTGGCCAACAACCCGACTAAAATCTGGGAAGGCGCTGCGGCGGCCCTGCAGGCCGTCGACATCGGAAGCTATAAAGATGCCAGGTTCTCGGACGAACGCGTGCCCACGCTGGCTGAAGCGCTCGAGGTGTGCAAGGGACGGTGCAAGGTGGTCGTCGAACTGAAGTCGTACGGGCACAATCAACAGCTGGAGCAAAGAGTCATCGACGTCGTCGAAGCCGCCGGAATGCAGGACGACTGCGTGTACATGTCCCTCGATCACGAAATGGCACGCCGGATGAAACAACTGCGTCCATCATGGCGCGTAGGACTGCTGGTAGCGAAATCGATCGGCGACCTGACGCAATTGAACGGCGATTTCCTGGCGGTGGAAGCTCGCATGGCGACACGCCGTTTCGTCCGGCAAGCGCATAGGGCCGGGCAGGATGTTTACGTCTGGACGGTGAATGATCCCGCGTGGATGCTGGTCGCTCTGAGCCGAGGGGTCGATGGGTTGATCACCGATAAGCCGGATCAGGCTCGAACCGTTGTCGAGGTTCGCGCACGGATGAGCAGTGCGCAGCGGTTTCTTGCCTCTCAGCTCATACGATTCGGCGCAAGCACGGAAGCGCTTGAGGCTGAAACCGCCTTGCGGCCCTAATCCCGAAATTGGTCCCCAATTTCTATGCGGCGGCGGCTGCCTTTGTGAAACTGCGGCGCGGTTCCGCGATACGTCGGAGGCTCGTGTTCACGACGACGATGCCTCCCGGCGTTACCGCGAAGCGTCTTCGATCCATCCCCGAGTTCACCCCGACCTCAGCACCGTCGGCTATTCGAACGCCTTCGGTGACCATCGCATTGCGCACCACCGCACCTCTCCCCACGCGTGCGCCTGGCATAATGATCGAATTCTCGACGACGGCGCCGGAATCGATGCAACTTCCATGAGAGATTATGGAATGCCGAATGACGCTGGGCCCCACCAAAGCGCGGCGCGAAATCCGCGAGCCGGCGGTATTCACCGTCCCTGGATCATTCAAGGCAACGATCGGCCACGCGAGATTCATATCCAGATCAAAGGATGCTCGAGGACCGAGCAGATCCATGTTGGCGGAGAAGTAGCTATCAAGCGTACCCACATCGCGCCAGTAACTCGGAGCGCAGCTGCTGAAATCATAGATGGCGACGTCTTTCCGGCGCACCAGCCGGGGCACGACATGGTGGCCGAAATCCGTTTCCGACAACGCTGAGCGCCGCGCCAGATCGACGAGGCAATCTTTTCTGAATATGTAGATGCCCATACTCACAAGCACGTTCCCGTCCGCCGGCAGGACGTCGCGGGACGGCTTTTCGATGAAGCGGGTCACCCGGTCGCCATCGGCCTCGAGGACTCCAAAAGCGCTGGCTTCGCTCGCCGGACGTCGTACGGCAGCCATCGTCATCTTCGCGCCAGATGCGACGTGATGCGAAATGAGCGGGCGGTAATCCATCGAATAGATGTGATCACCGGCAGTGATCAACACATGCTGACCAGGGTTGGATCTGATGAGCGACAGATTCTGAAGGACCGCGTCGGATGTTCCGCGATACGTTCTTCCGCATGCCGGGGGTACCGGCACGAGTTGGCCACTGTGCGATCCAAAGGTTTGCGCAAGCTTTAGCCGGGCGGCTCTGATGTAGTCATTCAGGTGATCCCGCCGGTATTGCGTCAGCACATAGATGTTCCGCAGGCCGGAATTGATGCAGTTCGATACCGTGAAATCGAGAACCTGGTGGGTGCCGCCAAATGAAAGAACGGGCTTCGGCCTGAATTCGGTCAGCGGAGCAAGTCGTTCACCCACGCCACCCGCGAGAATGAACACCGGTACTGCAGTTGAAGAATTCTGCATGTGAGCTGTGGCTCCTTTTGAGGTTGGCTTTGGCGGGCGGGCGTCCGTTCCGGCCGTTCCTCTTTTAAGGGAGAATCCTCCGGTCAATCAATACAGGTTTCCCTGTAAATCTTGCCGGCAGCCGATTGTCTGAAATCAGTCTATTTTGATTCGAACCCGGAACTGCTGATTCTCGTTACAGATGGCCTCGATGGGCTCTTCGTCGGCGAGCAAGCGCTGATTAATTCGTACTGTCAGCGATTTAGCAAACGACTTCGGATCTGTAACGGTCACGTCGATCTCCAGCTTTCCAAAGATCGGACGGCGAAACCGCTCCACGAAGGTGGCCTGGTCACTGTAGGGAGTTCCACGGACGTCCAGCCAGCCATCGAAGGGACCGGACTCGGCGCCGCGCAGGTTATTGGTTTCGACGACGAGGGTATCGCCTTCCCACCGGCCGACCGAGTATCCGTACCACCACGGTTGTGGCTCTCCCTGTGGCGGTAGCTTTCGGCCGTCGGTATAGATGTAGCGTGTACCGTAGTTAGCTTCGTAAAGGATTAAGGTCAGCGTCGGTGTTTGAACGATTTTGCGGGGCTGGGGCTGCATGTGAAACTGCGTGATCCCCATCGGCAGGCAGTTGGCGTCGGGGTTGTCCTTGCTGTCTGCTGCCATCCGCTTCTTCTTTAAGTCCGCCGCCCATGGCGTCAGCGTTAAGCCGCCAGGCAGATTCGCGCCGATTTCCCAAAAGGTGGCGAGCGGCGGCGCATTGGCATCAGCGGGGAACGCTTGAACCGGCGGCTCGACGACGACGCCTCGAGCGCCGCGTCCCTGTTCATTTGTAATGCCGGCGAGCTCTGAGGGGCGAGGGTCACGGTCGGCACGGACCCAGTCCCCCGAAAGATCCGGTTTGCCGTCTGCGGCCCGTGGAGCCGGAGCGTCCATCAGGACCTGGCCTTTTGAGTCGCGGGGCACGCCGGGTTCCAGGTGCTTCGGCCACTGCGCGGACAGGGAGACCGCACATGCCATCGTGATCCCCATAACAATGATGCCAGCCTTGATCATGTGACCCTTTCGCATCATTTAACGGCCTTCGGTTTGGCTTGATGCTGCAAACAATGTCTTGCCCGTGCTGGCGAGTGTCACGGACCGGGCATTTGCATTGTTGCTTCCGTCTTTCGCGCGGCTTGCGTCGACGGTGACGATATCGCCAACCTTCATCGAGTTTCTGGTCCATCCGGCTCTCATCAGCCCATTGGGGCTTCCCATTTCGAATCCCCAATTCGTGATCTTGCCGTCTTCGCCTTTAACGTCGATGAAAAACCATGTGTGTGGATTGGTCCATTCAAGCTTTGTGACGGTTCCGGTCAGCTTCAAAGGCTTGCTGGAGTCGAATTCCGCGGCGAACGAGTGATGTGCGAGTACGGGAACCGACGTCAGGAGCACACTGAGGAGCAAGGCGATGCAAGTGGATGCATGTCGTTTCATAGGTTTCATCCTGGATGTTCCCCCGATTTATATACTGTCGCGTGCACCGCTGAACAGAGCTTTCTTTGGGTCTGATGGCCGGCCTACGATATCCAATTCCTAATAGCTTCTGTGCGCCAACCGCCTGGTTCGCGAATAAGCCGCAGAGTTCCTCCAGTCCAGCCGAAGCTCCACACAACAAATCCGCGATCCCCGGCGCGATTGAAGACCGCAGCTTGAAGAGTCAGCCCATTGAAGTCTGGGCTTTTGGCGCGCAATTTCTGAACGTCGATGTCGGAGTAGACCAATACTTGAGCGCCGGGAATCCCAGCCCTGAAATCCTCAGGTCGTCCCTGCACAAGGAGTGGTCGCAAAGGAGTGGGTGGACCCGCGGGTTTACCCAGGAAACCCGCATTGGCGTCACCGTCCACCGGTTCGACGATTGCACCCTCGGGCATGCCGTAGATTGATTTCAGGATCGCCGCGATCGGATCGGCCGCATCTCTCACTTCCGCCGCCGACTTCACATTTGGCAAGGGATCGACGCCGTCTGCCAGTCCATCCCCGTCGGAGTCTGCCATTTCCGGATCGAGTAACAGCCGCTCTTCGACGATGTCTGTCAGCCCGTCCCTATCTTTGTCGGATTGCAGTGCAGCGAGGGAAAGCTCCAGGTACAGGTTTTGAGCACGTCGGCTGCTGCGTAGATCGACGGGCGGATATGTGATGCTCGATGTATCGATCTCCTGGACTTCGACCTCGAGCTGCAGGCGATCGCCCGCCGACAGGGGGAGCTTTGATATGGACGGCACGACGTACGGAAAAAACTGAGCCAGTCCCGTATAGACCGGCGGTTGCCACGACTTTCCGCCGTCTTGGGAGATATGAATCCAATATCCGCCTTCCGAAATCTCGCCAACCGGGTCCAACATCCGCGACACGCTGACTGCAACGGAAACCTCCGGTCCTCGCTCCAGGCGAACGGGGCGAAAACCCGTGGGCAGGGGGGCGACGTCTTGAGGCCATCCCGGCGGTTGCGTGTTGCCGCTTCGGCTTGTCTGAAGCGACGGGGGCAGAGTCACTTCGCGTATCCCTGACCGCAACGGCGGTGGCGCGAACCTGCGCCGTCGGCCACTCTGTAAAGCTGGTTCGAACGGCACGTTCCACGTTGGAAATTTGAAATTGGACGAATCCTGGGTTTCAAATACAGGATTCGTCCATGTGCGCCACCTTTTGTTTTACCGACATTCTTACCGCGGCTGCCAGCTTCGACGGACTTCCACCGGGCTCGTTATCATCACCACTTCCGTAAAAAGAAAGCGTTTACCGTCGGAAGACACGTTATACCGCGGTGTCGCCGTGTCATCAGCGAGCTCACCGGAGCCTCTCGGCGGCGATGCAAACAGCTGCACTGGCTTTCCGGTGACAGGATTTTCCGCCGCTAGATTTATGGACACCGCCATTAACCCAAAGGCAGGATTCACGTAGAAAAGTTCCGTACCTTCCGGATGCCATCTCGGATGGCCGCCGCCCTCGGTGGAAACCTGGACACGCCGACCCGATGGGAACTGCTGCAAATAGGCCTCAGGTCTCCCGGACTCGTTTGACTGA
Source organism: Terriglobia bacterium (assembly GCA_035712125.1). GTDB lineage: Bacteria > Acidobacteriota > Terriglobia > 20CM-2-55-15 > 20CM-2-55-15 > DASTBJ01. The sequence continues at coordinate 2,862 of DASTBJ010000436.1, read as the reverse complement.
TAGGCGATCCACCGGCCATCGGGGGAAAATTGTGGCCAGTCATCGAATCCCGGGGTCTGCACAACCGGAAATTCGCCGCGGGGATTTCCGTCCAGCTGTATGGCCCAGACGTCGCCGGCTCCTCCACGATAGAGGAGGAACCGGCCATCGTTCGATACGTGTCTGGCTAGCCGTTGCGTCGGTACAGGCATCACCGTCTTTTCCGGCGCACTTAAGTCGGCCGGCCGTTCGTAAATGTCGAACACGCCCGACTGGTTCGAGGAGAAGTAGATCGTTTTTCGATCCGGAGACCAGACAGGCCATACTTCAATGGTTGGAGAATCGGTGATCCGCGCGATGTTTCCGGTCGCGGTCTCCAGGGTAAAGATATCGGTGTTTCCGTCCGGCGCGCGGTCAATCAGCAGGAACTGGCCATCCGCTGAAAGCATTGGCGGCGAGTTGGCGAGACTGATGCGGTCTTTCAGTGTTTGCAGTTCTTTCCCGGCTCGATCGAACCATTTGAGCTGACGCTGAAGTGCCCCTTCGCTTTTACGATAAACGAGCGTTCCGTCCGGCGAAGTGGACACCGCTGCCCTGTAGGCGCTGGTCGAAATCGGACTGTCCACGATGAACGGATCACCTGAGAGTTCCAGCGTTTCGAGGTTTAGTTTCTGCGCGTACAAGTTGTCCTTGCGTACAAACAAGACATGTCCGCTGCGGGAATAGACGGCCGCGGCATCGGAGTCGAGAAGCTTTTTCGGTGGGGCGCCGCCAATTTCTCCCACATGAACGCCACTGCCGGTGACGTAATACAGGAAATGGCGATTATCGGGAAGGAAGTGAGGCGAATGCATGGTCAGGGCATCCGGCGGTGTAGCGAATACAGGCGTGCCTCCCTGGTCAGATACGCGAAAGATCACGCGCCCTCCTGCCAGTCCCATAAGAATTGTGCCATCGCGGTTCCAGGAGCAGCCGCGTCCCCTGATCGCCGGTTCGACGAGCACTCGGGGCGGCGCTCCGTCCAGATCGATGCGCATGAACTTGTTGCGCGAAAAGTAAGCGAGGGATTTACTGTCGGGCGACCAGCATGGCCAGGACAACCCTGCATTGCCACCCATGGGCAATGCTCGAGATGTCCCCGAACTGATGGAGTGTATCCACAGATGATCACTGCCCTCGAATGGGGCGACAAACACGATCTTGTCGCCGTCGGGAGCGATGGCGAGTGATGTCGCATCCGCAGTGGGTGGAGCACTAACCTTGATGTCGGTCGATTGTGTTCCATACAACATGCACGTTGAGACGAAAAGCAGGATAACCAGACGTGAAACCCGTTTCATAAGATCACCTCGCGTTTGCCGTGCTGCCCGCCACGGTCTGCATGCTGCCACCCGGACTGAATTTACGAACGACGCCGTTAGTGACGTCAGCGGCGTAAACATTTCCATCGCCATCGACCGCGAGACTCGATATGGAGCCGAATCGAGCCTCCAACGCCGGCCCCCCGTCGCCGTCGTTGCCTGATGTTCCCTTGCCCGCAACTGTCGTGATGATTCCGTCGGGCGACAGGTTTCGAATTCTGAAGTTACCCGAGTCGGCGACGTACAGATTTCCTTTGCGATCGGTTGCAATGGCTAACGGATTCCGCAACTGCGCGAGCACCGCGAGGCCCTTATCGCCGCTGAACCCTTCCGAGCCATTCCCCGCCACAAGCTTCATCGTCCCATCGGGCGTTACGACGCGAATGCGTCGATTGCCAGTGTCCGCGATATAGAGGTTTCCTGCAGCGTCGACGGCGAGACCCGCAGGAGATGAAAGTTGAGCAGCTACGGCGGGTCCGCCATCACCGCGGGAACCCGCGCTGCCGGTTCCTGCCACGATCGTGGTCGTTCCATCTGGTGCGACTCTCTTCACCCGGTGCGCGCCGGATTCAGCAATGTAGAGGTTTGCAGACGCATCCACCGCGATGCCGGAAACACGCTGAAGTTGTGTCGCTCCCGAAACCACCTCAATGCTTCCGGCAGCGGTTAATTTGCGAACATTGGCATTCCCGGCATCTGCGATGTACAAATTGTTTAGCGCATCGATGGCGAGTGCTACAGGTTGAGCGAGCTGGCTATCGGAAGCGACTCTTTCGACGGATCCATTTCCGGACACGCGACGAACGACCGCGCCAACAGAATCCGCAATGTAAGTATTTCCCTGCGTATCCGTGAGCACGCCCGATGGCCGATAGCGCATAGGCTCGAGGACTCCTGGCCCATCCACGGCACTCGATGTTGCCGTCGGCGATGAGGAAAGCCCGATTCCCGACAACATTTTCAGAAGACCGGCTTCGCCGTTGTATCCGATCTGCTGTGCTGCGATATTGCCGTCACTGCCGATCAGAACGAAGGTCGGAAACGCCGAAACATCGAATGCCTTATCGATTCCAAAATCGCTTCCCATGATGACGGGATAGTGCATGGGGTTCGGTTTCAGATATGCATCCACGATTCGCCGGCTTTCACCGACATTGATGGCCAAAAGCACCAGCCGGTCCTTAAATTCTTTGCTGATCCGTTCCAGTGTGGGGGCACTTTCCGCGCACGGCTTACACCAGGTTGCCCAGAAATCCAGGAGGATGGGTTTTCCTTTGAGCGCACTCAGCGTATACGACTTCCCTTCGAGATCTTTCACATCGAACGAGGCAGCGGGCCGGCCTGTACGGTCGGGTTCGGGCCGAGCACTGAAGACTTCAACTTCTTTGGCATCGGCCGGCGCAGTAAAAGCGAATCGATCGTCAGGTACTGCTTCATCGAGTTTGATCGCCCGCGTTTTCATCGTGATGGTGATATCGAGCGAGTCGAGGCTTCGGCCGGGAGCGGATGGCGGATCGAGAGA
>DASTBJ010000435.1:0-9255 GCA_035712125.1 Terriglobia bacterium | reverse complement strand
ACGCGCGCGTCGGACTTTGCGACGCGGGATGCCTGGTCAACGACATGAAGGAAGGCGGCACTGGTTCCGATCATGCGGGTAGCGTCACCGACAATTTCCCGGAATCGTTCGTTCTCTCCTCGTAACCGTGCGTGCTCGAATGCGTTCTTGAGGGCCAGAAGAACGCGGTCACGCGAAAGCGGCTTTTCGAGAAAATCGAATGCGCCGCTCCGTGTGGCTTCAACGGCATCCGAGATGGTGCTGTGGCCGGAGATCATGATGACCGGCGCGTGGTTTTCGCTGTGTCGCAGAAACCTCAGCAGGTCGATGCCGTTTCCGTCAGGCAGTTTGACATCGAGCAGATAAACGTCAGCGCGGCGATACGCGCCATTGTTTTGAAAGTCGCTTGCCGAATTACACGACGTGACGAGATAGCCTTCCCGTTCCAGGATAAGTTTAAGCGAGGGTCCGATGTTCGGTTCGTCGTCGACGATGACGATGCGTTTAACCATATGCAATCATGCCTTCGGCAACGTAAGGCGAAAACCGGCGCCGCCGAGTCTGCCGGGGATCAGGCCCAGGTCGCCGTTACACACTAGCGCATCTTTTCGAGCGATGGAAAGGCCGAGTCCCATTCCACGATTCTTGAAGCTGATGGAGGGTTCGAAGAGTGTCTTCATGGACTCTTCGCTCAGGCCGGGACCGGAATCATGAATTTCAACAACCACCGAATCCAACGAGGCATACGAGTGGCTGAGTATGAATCCATTGGCCCCTGCAGCGTCGGCAGCGTTCTCGAGAAGGTTCGTTAGAATGCCCTTCACGCGATCCGAATCGCAGAGGGCACGAGGGAGCTGCACATCGATATCTGTCTGATAGCGGATGTCCGGATGGGCCGACTTGAGGAATGAGATTCGCTCTTTAAGAATGGCATTGATATCGAGTGGGGCGAGCTTAAGGGCCGGCTCGGCCGAGAAATCGGAAAACGCGCGCACGCGGCGCTCGAGCGCTTCGATTTCATCGACGACAATCCGAGCCGCCTGCGTCATGAACGGCCGTTCGGACTCCGGTTGCCTTGCAAGAATCTCTTCGACGGTAAGGCGGATCGGCGTAAGCGAATTCTTCAACTCGTGGGCCATCTTTCTGGCCAGCGTTTGCCAGCTGGCAATTTGTGTCAGGTAAACCAGGCGGTCACGACTGTGCTGGAGTTCGGCAGCGCTTCGATTGAACGCCGCGATCGCCCTGCCGATTTCATCATCGCTTTCCGCGAGAATACGCGTCTCGAGCCTTCCGGCCGCCAGTTCGCCGAGTCCGGCGGCGAGCTGCTGCATAGGGCGACTGACGCGATTGGCCAGATAAACCAGCCAGACGAACGCGACAATCCAGACGGCCGCCACGAGCACGATCAGGGTAGTCGTGAAACCGCGTCGAAGATCACGCTCCCGGGACTTCTGAACAAGCTGGCGCGCGTCGCGATATTCACGGGACAAATCGTCCATATGTACGGCGCCGAGGTCGCGAGAGTACCTCCAAACCTCTTCTTCACGTCGCATGTAGTAATCGAGACGATTGCCCCCGGGGCCGGCGATCACAAACCGTTCCGGTTCGCGGCTCTGCCAGAAATCGGCGATCTCCGCAGGCCAGTGACCCTCATCGGGTTTGCGAAACGTCTCGTGGGGCAGCGTTCCGGATTGCGCTTCCTGACGCAAGTTGTCCCGTGCCTGCTGGTAGTAGTGGCGTCCGGTCTCCTGTAACGACATGGAGAGACGATCCAGTTGGGCGGTGGTGGCGTAGTCGAGGCTTTGTTCCAGTAACGTCGTCATGATCCAGACCGTTACGATCAGCGGCAGGAGCGTTGCCAGCAGGAATGCGAGAATCAATCGTGTGCGAATGCGACTCACGGACTCTTGCCTCGGGGGGGCGCCACTCGCGGTAAATCCGACACGCGGAGCGGACCGGCCTCCATCGTACCGCGGGTGGGTTCTTTCGTGCCTGTCCTGCTGAAGATTTCCACCAGCCCCCCGATGGACATCCCCGGAGCGTTGGTTTCGGTGGCCTCTTCGGCCTGATATTCCAGTCGAAGCCAGAACATTCCCGTGCCGATGGATGTTACAGGAAGCTCCATCGCTTCAATGAAGGTCGCTTCCGCGGTTGTGGCGGTCAGATGGGACACGACGCGGCCCGTTGGGCGCACGGGCGAAACCTGAAACCTTTCCTCGAAGATATCGTAGCTGATGATGAAGCGATATTCGGACTTTGCGAGAGTGCTGCCGAGACGACTGGTGTGTGCGGAAAGTCGGAATATGTAGACCACGGGTACGCCGTCATGCAGCTTTCGGAGTGCATCACCAGAAAGAAATCGTGAACGCTCAATGACGACCCGCAGGTGCTGGCCGTCAGTCCTGGCGTTGAGAGATTGCGCAAAGAGGTTCGCTTGAATCCCCATGATTAACGCTATCAGGATGCACGAACGGCTTACGTTGCTCAAAATCCCATTCCCAGGATGAATGAAGGTTTTGCGTTTCCACCATGAATCGGAAACCCGACCGTTACCGAAAAACATTCAGGATGGGGAAGAAGAGCCAGGCCGTTCCTGCAACGAGTTTTGCCAAGGCGGAATCCGGCAGATTGACGGGTGATACTGGACTCCGAAGCGTTCCACACCGAACCGAAATCGTAAAAGCCCGTAATGACTTTGTATCCGTAGTTGGCCGAGCCATAGAGCATGCGGTCTCCGCCCAGCGGGTTGATTTCATATTTGTTCCAGCCACGCAGCGTCCTGGAATTTCCGATGGAGAACCGTTCGTTCATTGGTGCGTTACCGGAAATCCTGCCGGCCTGGAAATTAAACTGGATCAAATGGGATTGTCGCGAATAGCTGTAATCAACCTTCCCCTCGTGCCGGGTAAAGATGAAATCGCTGTCGATTACAGCTGTTCCGGTGGAGCCTTCGTAAGACCCCTTCAGGTCGTGAGAGTCCCTGTCGGTCCGCACGATATGGCTGGCGTCCAGGGATCCCCTGACAACGTTGGATTTCTGGAAACCCATCGTCGGAGACTGCATCTGCAGTTCGTTGAATTCCATCCTGGCGTAGGCGCCCAGCAGCGTCCGCCGATCGAGTGCATGGCGCCAATTCAACTGTCCGGAGAGCGTGTCACGAAGGCGGTAGAGGCCCGGACTATCGAGGGCTTGCCTGTCGGCTTCGAGAGTGTTGGTTTTCCATTGCGCACGAAAGCTCGAGTAGTTGATAGCGAAGCTGAGACCGCGATTGTCGCCGAGCGTGTATCCCGCACGGTAACCCGCGTAACGCTCGATGAACTCGTCGGCCGAGTTGAACATGTCAAAGCTCAGCGTGCCCACGGGCACATGGGTATACCGCATGCCGAAGATCTGACCGCCGAACCCTTGCCTGGAGTGGTAGGTCCCCCTCAGGACATTGAAATTGAGTGTGTCCTTTGCTTTTCGTGCCTCGTAGACGACGTTGACGTGCTGTGGCTCGGAACTGCGCTGAAGTTTCCAGTCGACGTAGAGGCCTGAACTCGAATTCTCCCGCCGTAGGCGTTCTCCGAGCTTGCTCAACTGGGCGCTATCGACGTTCGCACCCACCATCTTCTGTAACTCGGCATTCAGTTCGTCGCTGATCTGTAGCTGGGTGCCTTCGAATCGAATGGCGTCGACGAGATAGCGCGAGTTGATATTGTTCCGTAGCGCATCGTCGTCGGCGATCTTCGCGACTAGAATCACGATCCGTACACGATCGGGCTGTAAGCCCGGCTGCGTGGATGAACCGGCGACATACTCGGGTAGCTCCACCTGAATGTCCTGAGTGAGGGCTTCAATGGTCTGGGCGTTATAAACCTGGCCGACAAGGTTCTGGATAGCGGCGCGAAGCTCTGCGCTGAGTCGTGAGTCGTCAATTCCGGAAATGTCTACCCGCTCGATGATCATGTTCGCGGGCGGCGATGGATTCTCCTGGCTGAACGCCATCAGTGCCGAGGCTGTCCATAAAACAAAGATGACAGTTTTCATGCGGTGGCTATGGCAATCCGCCGGCCATTATATAAACGCATGAATACGCAGCAGGGCGCACATTCGGAAGCGGGCCGGAAGTTCACACCTGTGAAGGGTGCATCGTTAGCCTTTCGAGCTGTCGGGCAAGGTCTGGGCTGTATCGATCAGCAGCGTAATGGCGCCGCCGACAACAGCGACACCTGCCGCAAGGAGCAACGGAATTGCCCACGAACCCCACCATTGGACGGAGTATCCGAACACCAGCGGGCTCAGGGCCCCTCCAATATTCCCAAACGTGTTCATGATCGCCGTGACGGTCCCCGCAGCGTCCCTGCCGACGTCGTGACACATGGCCCAGCTCGGGCTCAGGCAAAGATCGCCTGCGCTTGCAGCGACGACAATCGCCACAGCAGCGAGGGTTGTGTTCTCCGCCAGAGCGGCAACGGTGAGTGCCACTCCACTGAGAGGCATGGCCACAGCGCCGATCGCGCGCCCTCTGCGAAGTCCATGCCGCTTCGTCAGGTAATCTGTAAGCCGGCCGCCCAGGATACTGGCGCTCGCAGCCGCGAGCAGCACGATCGTATGCACCGTGTTCATCTGAGTTGAAGACATTCGGCGAGCGTCTGTCAGGTAAGTCGGCAGCCAGGTCAGGTAAAAATACAGGCAGTAGCCATAACAGAAGTACATGAGGCCGATCCACAGGAGATTCGGACTGAGGATCGCGTCCAACGTCAATCCGCTCGTACGTTCGGGGCCTCCTTCCTTGATGAGGCGCAGCTCTTCCGGACGTACGTCTGGATGTTGCGCCGGATCATCACGGAACCACCTCCACCAGAAGACGCACCAGACGACGCCAAGCACACCAAATATCCAGAAGGCTTGCCGCCAGCCGGCATAGTAAATGAGCGTACCGACCAGCGGCGGTGTCACCGCTCCGCCCAATCGCGATCCCATAAAGATGATTCCATGTGCGGTTCCGCGTTCACGTGATGGGAACCACCGCGACAGGCTTCGCGACATGTTGGGAAAAGCCCCGGCTTCACCGGCGCCGAACAGGAATCGCGCAATCAGCAGGGAAGTGTAGTTCCAGACAGCGCCTGTAGCCGCCGTGAAGGCCGACCACCACAGCACGATTCGCGTGAGAACTTTTCTCGGACCCATCGTATCTCCCAGCCAGCCACTGGGAATTTCAAAGACGGCATACGCGATTGTGAACGCGCTGAAGACCCAGCCCATCTGTCCCGGTGTCAATCCGAGGTCCGCACGAATGTCGGATGCCGCCGTTGAGACGCATACGCGGTCGACGTAGGTAATGATCGACAAAGCAAACATCAGCTTCAGTAGGGTGAAGCGGGCCCGCAGAGTCTGCATGAGCGGAAGGATTAGAGCACCCGGGGGAGGGGAGGAACAAGTCTGCATCCCATGCCCCCCTGACTCAGGGGGGCATGGGATCTCGGCACCTTTATCGTAGTTTTCCGTGACCGACAGCCACAAAATCGCAGGTTTTCAGCGCGGGCCCGGAAGTAGCCTGAGATGTAGGATTTATCCCCGATTTCAAACCTGCTCGACGAACGGACGTCCAACGGATGTAAGATTACGAGCCTGGAGGATTAAGAATGAAGCGGACAATCGCAGTTCTACTGCTGGTTCTAGGGGTTGCAACATGGAGCTTTGCGGGAAAGATCTCTGGAGGCATCACTGAAGGGGGTAAACCCCTTGCCAAAGGCGTTAAGGTCGACGTGACCTGTGGTGCGACGAGCCGTTCGACGGAAACCGATGCGTACGGGGCATTTAGCGTCGTGGTTCCGGAAGAAGGAAAATGTACGCTGAAGGTGACCTATCAGGGTCAGACACCCTCATTTGAAGTGACCTCTTACGAAGGTACTGTCCAATACGACCTGATCATGGAAAAGCAGGGCGACGGAAAGTACACCCTAAAACGCAAATAAGGCATGGCGGAAGAAAATAAGGAAGAGAAGCAGGGGAAGGATGTCTGGGACAAGCTTCAGATCGTTCTCCATCCCCTGAACGGCCTGTTGACCGCTGTTGCTGTCGCATTGCTCGGCTATTACACATCGAGTGTCCTGCGGTCGAACGAGGAGCAGACCACCAAACAGAGGGTCTATACCGAACTCACCACCAGTCGAGAACAGGCGGACAGCGCTCTCCGCAAGGACATGTTCCTGTCGATCATCGATACCTTCCAGCGTCCGGAGTCTGCCGGCCTCGAAGCAAAGATGCTGAACCTGGAGCTGTTGACCTACAACTTTCACGACTCTCTCAATCTTAAGCCGCTGTTCGCGCACATGACGCGACTGATCGGGACCGCACCAGATGCTCAACAACAGCGTGTCTTCACCTCTCGGCTCAATCAGATCGGCCGGGACATTGCGACCCGTCAACTGGTTCTCCTTGAACAGGTGGGAAAAAAATTCAGTCGAAGCATTGATTTTGAAAAACTGAAAACGGAGGGGCTCCTCGAACTTACTCCGGAAACATTAAAGCTTGGTGAAATCGAGAGAGAGTTCTCCCTGTCGGTACTCAACGTGGTTGCAGAAACACGCGAGATCCGCGTGGAAATGGGCATTCGCACACCCCAGGAATCTTCCGCCATGCAACTACGCAAGTTCCAGATAGGGAACTTCGACTTTCCAATGATTGATAACACGCGCCTGTCGAAAGACCAGCGGGCTGCCGTCGTGATCACGCAATCCGGAGAAACCAGTGCCGAGATCACGCTCGTTTACTTTCCAGGTTCCTATGCCAGCATGAAGGAAAAGGTTTCCTCCGACGAAGTCATTGAGCAATTCCTTTCGGACAAGTAGCACACCGATTCTTATTGGCTCTGAAAATGCTGGAGACGGAATATAGATCCCCCCAGAAGGATAGAGCCATGGACAACGAGCACTTGTCGCAACTCTACGAAGCGCTGGCGAGCGCCCGTGAACGCGTTCTGGTCTGCGAGACTGCTCTGCGGTGTTTTATCAGCGAAGACCTCAAACAGGAACTGACTGACTATCTCAAAAATGTGCGGCGTCGGGAGCAGACACTGCGAGAGACCCTTGCGGACCTGCATCTTGACCCCGACACGCAGGCTCCGCGGACGACAGGGGACCGTGACGGCGAGCAATCTCTAATTAACGTCATGGAGCGGGCTCTCGGCAAAGGGGACTTGGTGATGGCTCAACTCGTCGCTGTCGAATGCGTCGTTGAGGCGGGCCGCCACCGATCCGGAACCTCGAGACAGACTCCGGCACCGCGCTGAACGATTGCTCTGTCTGAGGTGACTCATTATCGATCATGAGGGCGCTTCCAAACCCCGCAGGCAGGCGTTTCCTGGCGCTGTCTTATGAGGAAGTGCACGCCTGTGGCTGAATCAAGACACTTCGTACGTCCTCAATGTGCAAATCCCGAACAGGTTCGGCCGGTCCGAAGGGAAATCCGATCCCCGGCAGGGACCTTCTCTCATTGGCTGCTGAAATGCACCCTCTTCTGAAGACTGTTTGACCGAAACGAAACAAAGGAGTTCTTTATGGCGGGAAAAAACACAGCGGCTTTCGGTATTTTCTCGACGCGCGCCGATGTTGAACGTGCGGTAGATGCGTTAAGAGCGGACGGTTTTCGCAATACGGATATCTCCGTGTTGTATCCGCTCAACGTGGGATCGAAGGATTTCGCGCACGCGGAAGCCAGCAAGGCTCCGGAAGGCGCAACGACGGGTGCCGTGACTGGCGCCGTCCTCGGTGGCGCTCTCGGCTGGCTCGCCGGTATCGGATCGCTCGCGATACCGGGCCTCGGTCCCTTCATCGCTGCCGGGCCGATTCTTGCAGCAATGGCCGGAGCAGGTGCGGGTGGCGCCGTTGGCGGGGTAACGGGAGCGCTCGTCGGATTCGGAATTCCCGAATATGAGGCGAAGCGTTATGAGGGTCGAGTGAAAGATGGAGGAATCCTCCTGTCCGTTCACTGCGATGACTCCGAGTGGACCAGAAAAGCGAAGGACATTCTCGAAAGGATGGGCGCGAAAGATGTCTCCTCGACAGGCGAAGCCTCTTCCGATTACGACGTCTCCGACCGTCCGCGCCCCAGGACCGGAACTGAATAAGACTTCTTGGAAGGCTCGCCTCTAAACAAGCGAGCCTTTCGTTCGAGCCATTTGCCGGGTTTGAAAGGAAACGAGGTGAATCGTGAGAAAAGTGACATGGATACTGCTGATATCTCTGTTGTGCGTGGTACCCGCGTGTACCGACGATACCGGGACGGGGGATACCGACAGTCCGGCCACGACAACCACGCCATCGACTGCACCATCCACTACGCCGGACGCCGATAATACGGCTCGGAACGCGGACAATCCTGCAGCGGACGTGACCAACCAGAGTGAGACGGAAGCCGATATTCGAATCTCGGCGGCCATACGGAAGTCCGTTACCGACGACAAGACACTCTCCGTAAACGCGCATAACGTGAAGATCACGACATCGAATGGCGTTGTGACGCTTCGCGGCCCTGTGAAAAGCGAAATGGAGAAGTCCACGATCGAGGCAAAGGCCAAAGCCGTAGCCGGGGTGGCGCGTGTCGAGAGCTTTCTTGAAGTGGAGAAGAATCCCTAACGGCTGTATCAAACCATGAGTTCCCGGGGGAGAGACCGGCGCCTCCGAACATCGGAGGCGCCGGAAGACGGCGCGACAAAGGACGTCGCCCGTCTGGAACTCATGACCCTGCAGTCGAGATCCGGCGTCGATCGTATCGCCACAAACATTACCCGTGCCGCCGGCAGTGCGCTCTCCGTCGTCGCACACGCAGTATGGTTCTTTACCTGGATAATCTTGAATGCGCGCATCCTCCCGATCGAACCTTTCGATCCCTTCCCGTTTAGTTTGCTGACCATGATAGTTTCGCTCGAAGCGATCTTTTTGACCTTGTTTGTGCTCATCAGCCAGATCCGTATGTCGCGGGAAGCCGACAGGCGTGCGGCTATCGATCTCGAGATCAATGTCCTTGCAGAGAAGGAAGCCACAATGATCCTGCGAATCCTGCAAGACATCTCGTCCCACCTGGGAATCAAAGGAAAGGCAAGCAAAGACGTTGCAGAACTTCTAAAAGAAACCCGCCTGGATGAACTTTTCAAAAAGCTGGAAAAGGCGCTTCCCCCGGAGATTTAGAGTCATCGAGTTGTGACGCTCGTTTTCACTAAAACCCGAATGCCGCTCGGGAGTATAAGTATGTGCAGAGTTTCAAGGAGAATCGCGTATGAAGCGCTTATCT
>DASTBJ010000434.1:0-7045 GCA_035712125.1 Terriglobia bacterium | reverse complement strand
GGGAGCCCTGCTCGATACTCGGAGGATTATTACCGTACACATGAGCGCCTGGCGCAGCAGCAACCGCATCCATCAGTGCCTTCAGACCCGTCGGCGTCGACATGGTTTCCCCAAGATTGCCGTAGATATTCGCAACAGATGGCGATGAGCCGGTACCGATGTAGTGGGTCTGCCTCCCGGCCGGTATCGCATCGATGATGTCGTCCACGGAATCTGTCGGGGGATCAGCGTTCGGATCGTCGTAGCCGCCGATGGCGGGGCGAAGCTCCTCTGCCGTTTCTGAACAGCTGTTTCGGTCGTTACCATCGACGTGAAACACGTTCGAGTTCGGCATATCATCCAGCACGGGGTTTGGTCCGTTGAGCGTCAGTGCTCCCGGGAACCATGCCCCCGCCACAGGGCTCGCCAGTTCCGCCTGCGCCATCGACTTCGCTCCGGACTTCGTCTGCGACATCGCTGTTACGAGGAAAATGCGGCCGTAATCGGAACCGTTGGCACGCGACGCTGTTGCGGTGGCGCCCGTGCCCCCACCGCCGGAAATGGTCACCGTGGGGTTAAAGGTGTATCCGAGGCCGGGATCTGTCAGCGTGATTCCCGTGACCGTCTGCGTAAATGCCATATTTGCGGTAGCCGTACCGATGGTTGTCACGCCGAGCCCACCTCCGCTCAGTACGACCAGGGGAGGCGTCGTGTATCCGCTACCCGGATTGTTCAGGTTGATCGCGCTGATGGTGCCGCCAGTGACAGCTGGCCCAAGGGTCGCGATCCCCATCGGGGGAGGAACCTCATTGCCGGCGCCCGATGCAACCGAAACCGTGGGAACCGATGTGTATCCAGCTCCGGGCGACGTCAGTGCGAGTGAAGAAACGCGGGAGCCCGCAATCGCCGTCACCGTCAAGCTTCCGCAGCCGGAAAGGTCGGTCAGAGTTGTGGGGTTCGTCGTGTAATTATCTCCGGGGTTCTCAATCGTTGTAGCAATAACCGCTCCCGAACCACTCTTGAAAGTAATCGAGCCGGAAAATCCGCTGCCACTCCCACCGGAGAGGCCTACGCCGGTCACGGTGGTGCCACGTCGTGCAAAGCAGGAACCGGTAACGGTCCAGCCGGCAACACATGAAGGAATCAGCTCGAGCGTCGCCTTGCCCGTGGCGCCCGCTCCGCCGCCTGAGAAGGATACGGTCGGAGGTACGACGTAGCATTGTTCACCTGGCGCAGTCAATGACACTGACGCTACAGGAGCGCCGGGAGGAACAATCACCGCAGTCGCCGTAGCTCCCGTTCCATCGCCGACAAAACTGACAGCGGGCGCTGACGTGTAGCCGGCTCCAGGATTATTCACCGTGATTGAAGACAGCTGTCCCGTAGCCAATGGACCGATCGTTGCTGTTCCAGTCGCCTGCGTTCCTCCGGCGGGAGGAACCGAGAAGGTTACTGTGGGATTCGACGTGTACCCCGTTCCACCTGACGTCACTCTGACCCTGACGATCGAACCATCCGGTCCGCAGTCCGGGCCATAACCGTCCGGAAGAAGTATCTGCTGCACGCCGTTCCAACACGTTTGAGTCTCATCGTCGGGATCGTCGTTTGCGACAACCGGCGTATTGTTGTTGCCCTTCAGGCTGATTCGGATCCACTTCGTGTCCAGGGGAGTCGTGTACTTCCACGGCTCCGACGAGTCGCTGCTGTTGTCGATCACCGTGTACCAGTCGCTCCCCATTGGAAGCTCATTGCACGGCGTTCCCGGCGTTGGCGTCAGATCGAGAATTCCTTCCTGGCAGAGTTCCGTATCCTTGTACTTGTTGTTGAGGTCCCACGGAGCGACGGTCTCGCCGTCTCTCGGATTGATAATGTACAAGACCTGGTGATTCGTCAGGGTGGGGAACTCGGTGGGCAGCGGAATCGACGGCGCTGCCGGCTGCAGGCGGTCCCTGGCTTCCTGGAGCCCCGAGGCAGCCGCATACATTGCCACCTGTTTATCGCGGTAGTTCGCGTTGATGACGGTCTCCATGTTGGTGGAGTACATGAGTCCCAGACCGATTACGGAAAGCAATACCAGTGTAAACAGCGCAATCAGCAGGGCCATACCCCGATCCCGGCGTTCTTGTGTTGATGTGCACTTCATAAGAGGAATCGCCTCCAAAATAAATAGAGCTAGCGGCAGCTCATGGCCTGCGTGTCTGCCGCCTGTGAACAATTATTGAGCTTGGCAGTCATCACCAATGTTGTGACGGGGTGCTGTCCGGTTTTGGGATCCTTGACCGGCGATCTCAGCGAGAGCGTCGCCTTGACCGTGTCGACGCTCGCGATCATTGCGCCGTTGGCGCTGAAGTCGACCGGCAGCGTGATCGGCACGCCCGTGGTTCCGCGAGTAAACGCAGAAAAAATATCGGTGTTTTGAACGCCCTGAACCTGGATCTGATAGTCCTCGGTCGTTTGACCGGTAACCGGATCCCCGTCGACCTTTGGCAACTGGCTGCGACGCAGGCATGGACAGCCGTTGGCAGTGCTGGTGTCGAGGTGATATCGAACAACGTAGACGCCTCCGTCCCCTTCCACGTCTCCTTCGAACCAGAGTTCCCCGTCATCGACTTTCACGATACCCACAGCGTTTAGCTCGTCGTTCACAATGGGGTCTGCAGTGAGCCTATCTTCGGTGTAATGGCGCGGGCTCGGATATCCGGCCTGGTGCAGGTCGCGCGACATCTGATCCATGAATTCGCGCGCTTCCTGGAACATGTCCAGTTTCGCCTGTTCTGTTTGGCTGCGCTGGTTTACGACGTCGATGACTCCGAAGATACCTCCGATGACGATCATCAGGATGACAATCGCGATCATCAATTCGATCATCGAGAAACCACGCATGGCCGAGTGGAAGGTCTTCATAGCGCCACCTAATTTCCCACCATCACGCGCAAGCTGATGGGCAGGGACGTTCCTATTCCCGTAGTGGAGCTGCCCTGTCGTCTCGCACCCACGGTCACGAGATACGTGTTGGTGGGCGTACCTTCAGCCTGACCCACAATTGCGACGTTCCAGCGAACGTCATACCTCGCCTGAAGCTCCCCGGTGCTGGTGCAGGGCGCTCGGAGGACGTAAGTCATGAAATAGTCGTCGGGGGGATCCGCTTCCGTAAAATCGATAACGACATCGTTGAGCGCAGCGCCGCCGGGCGTTGTGCTGATCGTCCATGTCGTGCCGTCGCAGTCGGTGAGCGCTGAACTCTCGCTGCCGATAATCGTGGCATTCACCTGCTCGATGATGGATTCCGCCAGCATGGTCTGCGTGCTATCAACCTTGTTTCGGTTGTTCGTCAGGATAGCGGACCAGACGAGCGCGATGACTCCCAGCGAACTCACGGTGAGAATGAGCACGGACACCATGACTTCGATCATCGACATACCCGACTCGGAGCAATGTGTGCGCGATCTGGTCATCAGTCCACCCATGCGCTGCCGGTCCAGAACCACTTCTTGATTCGCCCGGCGGGGGAAATAGACAACGCCGCCCAGCCCTGACCGTCGTGCCGGCTCGTGTCGTTGAAGTAGTAGAGAAAACCATTGTTAACGCAAGTGGTCCCGTTCCACGCGCACGGCAGGCCACGCGTATTGAACGAGGGGTCGTCGGTCATCGGCGTGAACCCCAGGATGCTCGTGCTGATTGCCGTCGGCGCGCCGACACCTGTTGGTGACGGCCACTTCTTCACGGGGGCTTCCCACTGCGCCTGCAGGTCTGTAGCCAATCGCGGGAGGGGGGCAGCTGCCACCGGTTTCACCCAACCCACCAGCTTCTCTTCATCCTCGTCGAAGTGTGTCGTCAGCGTCTCATTCTTCTTCACTGCCTCCATCCGGCAGCTCTGCAGGAGACCCGACATGCTCGTGACTCCCGCATGAAGACGGGCGTTGGCAATCACCGACACCATGTTGGGAATGGCTATCATTCCCACGATCAAGCTGATCAACACGACGACGCTGATCTCAATCAACGAAAATCCGGCCGATCGGCCCGTATCTCCAGATACAGGCTTACTGGAGCCAACCCTAGTTCTCATCTTGCAGGCAAATCTAGGGTGGGGACACGGGCCAGGGAAGGATTTTTTTAGAGCCCGAGCATCGACGTGCCGTTATAGAAAGTACCAGCGACGCACGCGATGATATAGCTGGTAATCGCCCCTCCTATCATGGCTTTAAGTCCCAGCCGGGCGATCTCATGCCGGCGGGATGGAGCGAGCGGGGAAATCCCACCAATCTGTATCGCGATGGACACGAAATTCGCAAATCCACTCAGGGCGTACGCCGTGATAACGACGGAGCGAGGATCCAGGGACGGTACGGTTCCCTGCTGAGAGGCCTGCAGGTAACCGGCCAGATCGGCATATGCAACGAATTCGGTCAATATCAGCTTCTCGCCCAGCATCCGCCCAACGACCAGACAATCCTGGACGGGAGTCCCCATCAGGAACGCAAGAGGCCAGTGCAACCAACCGAGAACCAGTTGCATGGATAACGACGTGCCGGAACCCAGCGGTCCCAGAATCGCGAACAACAGGTTGGAGACGATGAGAGCACTGCCGATCCCGATCAGCGATGCCTTCAACGGAACCCTTTTACGGATCGACATCACGAGAAGCGGCAACCACAGAGCCAGGCCGGTCAGCACAACCATGCGGGCCGCGTCGGGGCGCACGACTGCCGCAAGACCGTACGCGCCGAGCACGGAAAACAGGGACGCCCAAAGGGCTAGATCGGAGATCGTACCCCTGCGACTGGCGACCAGAACGCCAGCTGCCAGTGCAAGAAGCAGGACGTCCAGCTGAACGAGTCCGGCGGTGCTGCTGAAAAAGCCTCCAAGCCAGCCGACCATCACATTCGCCATGGCGATGAGGGCGACAAAGGAAAACAGCATACCGATGACATTCAACGTGAGCTGCAGCCCTACAGTCGAACCACTTGCCGCAGCGTCTAGCAAGTTCACATCTTCAGTGGGAACCTCGATGGCGGCTTCTCCCAGAGTCGCCGGCTTCTCTCGTTCGGGCACCATAATCTTCGCAACAACGAAAGCTGCCGGCGCCGAGAGAATCGAAGCGGAAATCAGGTGGGCGGCAATATTCGGGAAGTAACCCGACAACATCAGAATATAGGCCCCGAGCACTCCTCCGGCCGTGTTTGCAAATCCGCCAACCATGATCGCGTTAAGCTCCGACCGGGTCATCCTCTCGATATACGGTTTAACAACGAGAGGAGCTTCCGTTTGCCCCACGAAGATATTCGCGGAATTCGAAAGCGCCTCGGCGCCGGAGACCTGCATGGTGTGCTGCATGATCTTGGCGAAGAAGATGACGACCTTCTGCATGATGCCGAGGTAGTAAAGTATCGAGAGCAGAGCGCTGAAGAAGATGATCGTCGTCAGCACCTGAAACGCGAGGAACATTCCTGGAACCGTTCCTGTCTTGATAGCGTTCTGGATGGATGGATCCGTGGACGATGCGCCCAGTCGAGTGAGGTACTCCTTCAAAGTGAGCACAGCACCGTTGCCCTGCTCCGCGCCAATAGAGCCAAAAACGAACAATGCGCCTTCTTTGCTGAAGTTGAGCAAGGCATTGAAGACATCGTTCAGGCGCAGGAACAACTGCGCGCCCGGTTTCCAGGAAAACACCAGGACAGCAAACGCCAGTTGAAGTCCAATCCCCCAGAAAGCGACGCGCCATGGAAACCGCTTGCGGTCTTCAGACAACGTCCACGCCAGAAAGATGAAGACGAAAATGCCCAGGAAGGAAATCAGGTTCTGCATCGCGGCGGCATTATACCTGCGCTATCGCACGCGCAACCCGGCGAATCATGTCCGCGGTGAGTTCGGGATAGATCGGCAGGGCGAGCGTTTCCAACGATGCCTGCTCGCTGATCGGAAAATCACCATGTCGATTCCCGAACGATGCGAAGCATTTCTGTAAGTGCAGAGGAACCGGATAGTAAACCTCACAGCCGATCCGCTGCGCTTTGAGGTGCTCGATGAGGGCATCGCGTCGTGGGTGCCGGATGACGAACTGGTTGTACACATGCCGGCCGGCGATCTGGACCGGCGGTTCCACGCCCGCCGGCAGACATGCTCGGTATTCAGCGGCATTCCTTTGTCGCGCTTCCGTCCATCGGTCGAGATAACGCAGCTTAACGCGCAACACTGCCGCCTGCAGAGCGTCGAGGCGGAAGTTCCCGCCCAAAAGCTCATTGTGGTATTTCGTGCGGAAGCCGTGGTTACGCAGCCTGCGCACGCGTTCCGCGAGTTCGGCGTTGTTTGTCGTGACCATGCCCCCGTCGCCAGCTCCTCCAAGATTCTTCGAGGGGAAGAAGCTCAGGCATCCGGCCTCTCCTGCGCTGCCGGCGCGGTATCCACCGCGCTCTGCTCCTATCGCTTGCGCGGCGTCCTCAATCACCGGAAGTTTGTGCCTGCCGGCGATCTCCAGAATCGCTTTCATGTCGGCCATCTGGCCATACAGGTGAACCGGAAGGATCGCTCGCGTCTTGGGGGTGATGCGGGACTCGAGGCCGGAGGGATCGATATTGAATGTGGCGCGGTCAATATCCACAAAGACTGGGGTCGCGCCTAACCTGGCGATCGCGCCGGCCGTCGCGAAAAAACTGTACGCGGAGGTGATCACCTCGTCGCCGGGCCGCAGATCCAGCGCCATGAGGACCACCAGCAACGCGTCAGTCCCTGAAGAAACGCCAATGGCGTGCCGGCATCCACAATATTCCGCTAACTCGCGTTCGAAGGACTCGACCTCCGGACCAAGGATGAACTGCTGGGAGTCGAGCACGCGGTCGACTGCCGTACGGATTTCATCGCGGATCGACGCGTACTGAGTCTTCAGGTCGAGGAGGGGAACCGAGTCTTCCATCTGGGAGGTAAGTCTACTTGGAAAGGGCGAAGGAAAAATTTTGAAATTGGACGAATCCTGCATTTCAAATCCGAGATTGGAAATCTTAAATTGGGCCCGCACTTCTGGCGGCGCAGTCCAATTTGAGATTTCCAATCTCGGATTTGAAATATT
>DASTBJ010000433.1:0-7940 GCA_035712125.1 Terriglobia bacterium | reverse complement strand
AACATTCATTTAACGAGCGAGGGATCATGGCAGAAAAAAGAGCAACGGTCACCGAAAACGTGCCCGAGGCAAACATCCGATTTTTGTTTGAAGATGGATTGCGGACGGGTGCGTGTATCAAAGTGGTCGGCGTCGGTGGAGGCGGCTCAAACGCCGTCAATCGCATGATTGCTGCAGGTCTCGGAGGCGTGGAGTTTCTCGTCGCGAACACGGACGTTCAGGCCTTGAAGCTGTCGAAGGCTTCCGTGAAGATTCAAATCGGCGCCAAGCTTACCAAGGGGCTAGGGGCAGGCGCCAATCCGGATATCGGAAGGCAGGCCGCTCTCGAAGACACCGATAAGATTCTCGAAGCTCTCGAGGGCGCCGATATGGTTTTTGTTACGACCGGCCTGGGTGGCGGAACCGGCACGGGCGCTGCTCCAATCGTCGCGAGCCTTGCCGCGGAACTGAACGCGCTCACCGTCGCCGTTGTGACCAAGCCGTTTTCTTTTGAAGGAAGGAAGCGGCAGGGGCAGGCCGAGCGCGGACTCAATGAATTGAAGGAATGCGTCGATACTGTCATCACCATCCCCAATGAACGCCTGCTCGCGACGCTGGAACGCGGTACGAGCCTCTTCGATGCCTTCCATATTGCAGACGACATCCTGCGTCAGGCCGTCCAGGGCATCTCAGACCTCATCATCGTGCCGGGTTTGATCAACCTCGACTTCGCTGACGTGAAAACCGTCATGCACGGGATGGGGATGGCGCTCATGGGAACCGGAACCGCAAGCGGCGAGAATCGCGCTGTCGAGGCTGCCAGACGGGCGATCTCCAGCCGTCTGCTCGAAGAACAATCGATCCAGGGAGCCCGCGGTGTTCTGATCAACATTACCGGCGGTCACGATCTCGGACTGCACGAAGTCAGCGAAGCTTCCAGTATCATTCACGATGCAGCCGACACCGACGCCAACATCATCTTCGGTGCCGTGCTCGATGAACGTATGAAAGATGAAGTGAAGATTACCGTCATCGCTACCGGCTTTGACCGGAAGCCCGAGCCCAGCGTGGTCGCCGCGGCTCTGGCTGCATCGGCTTCACAGCCTGCGAAGTCCGCCCAGCCGATGGGGGATCTCGAAATTCCGACGTTCTTGAGAAGGCAACGCTAGCCAATCCTCGGCGGGGCTGTGCCTGCGCAGGATTAACAATTATTAACAAGTAGCGGCGATTCGGTCGTGTAACTATTCAAGGGTGAGGTCGTATCCTTGAGTGTGAGCCGGAAGTCTCTTTTTGTCGCATATGTTCTTTCGTTCTGCGGAGTTATATGGGGCGCGCAGCAGGCCACGACTCCGCGGCAGCCGACCGCTCCCGCGCAAACAGCAAATGTGAACCAGGCGCGGGCGACAATCAGCGGCACCGTGAACAGCGCGAGTTCCGGTCAACCCGTGCGTAAAGCGCTGGTCACACTGTTACCGGGCAATCAGGGTAATCGCGGCCAGCAGGGATTCGGCGGCGCCGTTAACGCGCCAGGGCAACCGGCTGTACCGGCCCCACCCATCCAGACCAACGCCCAGGCCGGCCAGACTCTGAGCGGCGCACAGAATCCGCAGGCGCAGAACGGTCAGAACCCGAACCGCGGTGGCGGTGGAGCGCGCAGCATCACTGCAGCAGACGACGGAACCTTTACCTTTACCGATGTTGCCCCCGGCACGTATCGGATTCGTGTCGACCGTGACGGTTTTCTTCCTCAGGAATATGGACAGCGCAGCTGGACCGGTACCGGTGTTCCCCTTACCGTAATGGCGGGACAAACCCTGTCGGGCATCGGGTTTCAACTCGTCCAGGGAGGACCTATTGTGGGCCGCATCCTCGATGAAAACTTCGAGCCGGTTACCGACATTGAGGTGCAATCGCTGACGTACAGCTATCAAAACGGAACGCGGACACTCGTTTCTGAACGCCAGGTCCAGACCAACGACCTCGGTGAATACCGTTTGTATTGGCTGACGCCGGGCGATCACTACGTCAGTGCGGTTCCCAGACCCCGCCGCGGCGGGCTCGTTCAGGGGCTTCCGGGCGGAGGTCGTGGCGGGGGCGGCGGTCGCGGCAACAATATTCCTAACGCACCTGGTGTGGAGGGACAGCCCGAAGAGACCTACGCTTCCACCTTTTATCCCGGCAGCATTGATCCGGAGAGAGCGGCGCCGGTGCGCGTCAGTCCCGCCACTGAGATCCGTGGCATCGATTTCGTTTTGCGGCCCACGCCGACAGTCCGTGTCAGCGGTCGTGTCACTGGCGTCGATGTCGCTCCCACTGCACAACAACTGCAGCAACAAGCTCAGCAACAGAATCAGCAGCAGGCTCGTGGAGGTCGCGGCGCGAACAACGTGGGAAATCGCGGCAACCCACCCAACGATAACCGTGGACGCGGTGGCGTACGTATGCAAGTCCTGTTGACTCGCCTCGGAACCAGCGTCAGTGGCGGACGTGGCGTCGGTGGCGGCGGACGTGGCGGCGGAGGACGTGGAGGTCTGAACGAATCGGCTTTATTTTCGCCCGTCAATCCGGACGGAACGTTTGAAATCGCCAACATCATTCCCGGTTCCTACAACCTCTTTGCTATTCAGCAGACGCCCAACCAGATTTATTCGACACGCGTCCGACTTGAAGTCGGCCCGGGCGGTGTGCACGGTCTGAACCTGGCCGTTCGACCTGGAGTCGAGGTTCCCGGACAGATCTATGTGGATGGAACCGCGCCATCGAATTTCCAGATGAACAGACTTCGCGTCAACCTGAACTCCATCGACGATCTGCCTATCGGGAATTCGAACGCACAGGTCGATGAGACGGGTAAATTCAATCTCACGAACGTTGCTGCCATGTCCTATCGCATTAACGTCCAGGGTTTGCCCGCCGGCGCCTATCTGATCGCCGGTCGCTACGGCAACAGCGACGCGCTGGGTGACCCCCTGCAGGTGGATCAGAGCTCACCGCTGTCTTTGCAAATCGGCTTCAATGCCGGCCAGATTGGGGTTAACGTTACCGATAGCCTCTCACAACCCTTCTCAGGCGCAATCACTGTGCTGATTCCTGCCGTGCGCACCCGCCTGGACCTCTACAAAACAGCGACAAGTGATTCATCCGGGCAGGTTGTTTTCACAGGAGTTGCACCAGGCGATTACAAAATCCTGGCGTGGGAAGATGTGCCTCAGGGGGCTTACCTCAACTCGGACTTCGTCCAGCCCTACGAAGACCGCGCACAGTCTGTGCACGTGGATCGTGGCGGGGCGATATCCGCTCAGATGAAGGTGATTCCCCGGAACCAGCAGTAGAGCCCGGTCATGGTATAGTTTTGAGGAATTTCCCGGGAGGTTATCGCGATGCTTTCCGCTCTGCTGTCCCTGCTGATGCTGTTCACTCCGCTGGCACGGCAGGAAGTTGTGCTGAAATATGAGACCCGCGCACAGGAGTCACTGAAATTCGGCAAAGGGCAGACCTCAGGATTGCAGTATTACGATGTCGTCGTGACTCGCCAGCCCAACTCCGGAGTACTCATCAAGCTGGATTACTCTCGAAGGAATACGACGTTTTCCTTCGATTTGCACCATCGGCTGTCGCTCGATCCGGACTTTGTTTACCCTGCAGACATCACTACGAATATTGACGTGATGTCGGGAGGCACGATTACCATTGGGTCGTTTACTGTTGTCGACACGATTAACTCCGGTTACACGTTCACGGAGCCCATTGATAAGGTCAGCAAGTCCGACGTGGACCGTTACATCACACCGTTCGGCAAGAAGACCATCACGCTGAAGTTGGGACCCGGTAATCAGTCGATCAGTATTGTCGGGCAGTCCGTTGTCGTGACGCGCGGGGCAAAAAACGTCCGAAACGATACACCCGGACAACGTATTGCCATCGTATCGAATTTCAAGTACCAGGAAGACCAACCCGGCACAATTCTAACTATCGACTAGTCGATAGTTACAGTGCAGCACGCTCGTAGGCGCTGATTACCTGCCTTGCGGCGGTTTCCCACGAGAATTTCGAAATGTGTTTCAGGCCCCGCTCGACAAGTCTGTCTCGAAGCGCGTTTTCCATCAGAATCGATTTCATGCCCCGCGCAATCTCGAAGACGTTTTCCGGGTTGACCAGCAGCGCCGCATCCCCAAGAACCTCCGGCAGCGATGACGAATTGGATGCCAGGACCGGCGTGCGGCTCGCCATGGCTTCCAGTGGCGGCAGGCCGAAACCCTCATAAAGTGAAGGAAACGCGAACAGCACGGCGGACTGGTAGAACCCCTGAAGAATCGAATACGGAACAAACCCGAAGAATCGAACGTCCTGTTGCACGCCGCTTCGAACGACCGTAAGGCGCAGATACTGGTGGCGACTCAGTTCGTCGCCGATCACGATGAGCTTTAGATTCCGGTAACGTTCGTCGTCGCGCAGTTCGTTTTTCAGGACCGCGAACGCCTCAATCAGGCGGTGCACGTTTTTATGCGGGCGGATCCTTCCGGAATACAGGATGAACGGATCGTGCAACTGATACCGCTCGAGCACCGTTCTGCTGTCGGCCCCATTGCCCGCCGCGGCAAAACGTTCGTCGAGTGCATTGTGGATGACCGAAACGCGCGTCGCGTCGAGATCAAAAATGTTGACGAGGTCATCGCGGGTCGAATTCGAAACCGCGAGAATCTGACTGGCCCTTTCAACGGCTCGCTGCGTTCGCCAATACAGCTCGTATCTCCGCATCCGCGAGAGGTTCTCCGCGGGAAATTTGACGTGAACGCAGTCGTGGATGGTCACCACCAGCCGTCCGGGAATTACCAGGGGACATTCATGGTGAGGGATGTGAACGACGTCGGGACGCTGCTTCCTCAATGCCAGCGGAAAGGAAAAGTGATCACGCCACGACCCGGGCCGATCGGTCTGAGGAAACTGCATGAAGTTTTCCGGAAGAGGACCAAGTTCATGAAAATTCCGATCGGATCCGGCTAGCAGGTATTCGTTCTGGAGGTCGACCTGAGAGAGATTGCGAACGAGGTTCCAGATATACGTTCCGATCCCGAATTCATTGACTCTTCGGATATCGATTGCGATGCGCATGATACTGCCGCGGCCATTATAATGAAATCGTGTTGACTCGCGTGGTTTCAGGCCTGTTTCTCGTATTCTCCGTTGTTGCCGCCAATCCCGGGGTGTTGTGCGCACAGAAGACAACCGTGCTGATCCCTTCCTTCGAAAACCAGACCGGAGATCGGACTCTCGACTGGATCGGTGAGGGAGTTGCACTCGCGCTCGAAGAGCGGTTGGCGGCTCAACCCGAGCTCTACATTTTCGGCCTCGACGAACGTCTGGCAGAATACGAACGGCTCGGTATTCCGGAAACAGTTTCTGTGAGCCGGGCCACGGCGATACGGATTGCGTGGGATATGGGCGCGGATGTTCTTGTGTCGGGCTGGATCTCCGGAACTGCCCAGGCATTTCGCATCGATGCGCGTACGCTGAACCTGGCGAATAACACGGCAGGTCCCGACATCACGATCGCCGGAACACTCGATGAGGTGATTCCCCTGACGGCGCTCCTTGCTTCAAGGGTGGCGAAGGACCTTGTTCCGGGTTCTGCATTGCCGGAATCCGACTACATTTCTCGCCCGCCGATTCCCCGAAGTGCCTTTGAGGCCTACGTAAGAGGAGTGCTGGCAACGGATTCGCAGCGGAGCGTGGAGTTGCTTCAGGATGCAATACGCCTCCATCCTCAATACACGTCGGCGATCTATCGACTGGGTCAGGTGCACTATCTGGATTCCGACTACCAGGCGTCCATGGACCTTCTGACAAAGGTTCCGCCCGAAGCTTCCGAATATCCTCAGGCACGATTCATCATCGGCGTGAATGCCTATCGACTGGGAGACTATGCGAAGGCCACGCAGATTTTTTCGGCCCTTCCTCCGACTTACGATGTTCTTGTAAATCTGGGTGGGGCTATGGCCGCGGCTGGCAGCGATGCCGCGACCTCGATTTGGCGTCGCGCGCTCGAGCAGAATCCTTCGGGTTCCGAAGCGGCGTTCAACCTGGGTTACCTGGCCTACAGTCAGGGAGACTGGGAACAGGCGTCGGGCCGTTTGGCCCGGTTTCTGGAGGCCCATCCGCGCGATTCTGAAACGGTGTTTCTTCTCGGGAGGGCTTATGACCGCCTCGGCCGCGCCGCTGAGTCACGACGCCTGACAGAGCAGGCGCTTCGCCTTTCGCCCCGCCTCCAGCGGTGGCTGGAACAGCCGATTCCGAATCTGGCGCGGCTCCGGGCGCAATTCGACGCGACGGAGCTTCGAACGTCGGGCAGTGGGGGGTTGTGGAATGAATCCCGGCGTGCCCGCAAAGTTGCCGCGCAAACTGCGGAAGACGCCCTGTCGGGCGCCCCGGCCTTGAAGTAAAAAAAGCTCGAGTTTCCGTTGAAGGTGGACCCCGTTCGGCCCGGGGGGCCCATACTCTTACAGCCGCCAGAAAGGAAGAAACCGATGGAAGAATCCACAACGTCCTGGAAAAACCATAGCTTTACGATGCTCATCTTCGGCGGAATCGTCGTGCTGTGCTCCATTTTCTTCGTTCTTGGAATGCTGGTGGGGCGCAATCAGGGCCAAAAAATCGCGGAGACCGCGTTTAGGCAAGAGGAAGCGAAGAAATCTGTAGCCGCACCCGTATCCGACGACTTACCGCTGAATTTTTACTCGGAGACGACGGCGCCGAACCCTAACCTCACGTTGCAGCCTGCGCCGCGCACCCCTGAACCGCCTGCGATGTCCTCGGCTTCGCCGGTTGGAGGGGCCTCCTCTTCGGCTCCGGCGCGTCGAGATTCGCCGAAGGAGAGTGTGCAGCCACCCGCCAAGGCTCCTACTGTCAAAGCGACGCCCACAAATGCAACGAGCACCAAAACAACGACCGCTAAACCAGCGGTGGCTCGGCCTCCCAGTAAGCCGGTGAAGGAAGCGATGCTGCAGATTGCGGCTTCCAGGGATGGGAAGAAGGCGCAGGCGGAGCGGAAAAAGGTAGAATCAATGGGTTTCAGCGCGCGGGTCATTTCTGCTACCGATAAGGGTGTGCAGTGGCACCGTGTTTACGTGGGGCCTTTCAAAGAGTCCGAAGTCAAACTGAAAAAGGCGGATCTCAAGGCCAAGGGTTATAAGGACGTCCTGGAGCGCTGGTAGGAGACGGTATGTACGACGAGTTGATCGAAGAGTTCGGCAAGGTCAGAGTTCGCGGCGAAGACGTGCGGAGGTTTCTTTGACGCCAGTTCACGTCAACGCGAACTCGATGAACTGCAGACCCTGATCAGCGATCCCGGTTTCTGGTCGGATCAGGAACGTTCCAGCAAGACCCTCCAGCAACGCGCGCGACTCGAAGAAAGCCTCGCTCTCGATCGCCAGATTTCGAGCCAGATGGATGATGCTCAGGCTCTTGTGGACCTTGCACGCGAAGGAGAGCCTGTCGAGGAAGAACTGAAGTCCGCAGTGTCCGAGCTGCGCAACTTTGTCGAGCGTGTCGAGACAAAGCTCCTTCTTTCCGGCGAAAATGATCGCCTCAACGCCATCGTTAACATCCACCCGGGGGCCGGCGGCACCGAATCGCAGGACTGGGCCGAGATGCTGATGCGGATGTATCTGCGCTGGGCCGAGCGGAGCGGATTCAAGACCCGAATTCTCGAAGTGCAGGACGGCGAAGAAGCCGGCATCAAGTCTGCGACATTCACGATTTCCGGCGAATATGCCTACGGCATGATGGCTTCCGAAACCGGCGTCCATCGTCTCGTCCGGATTTCTCCCTTTGACGCGGCAAAAAGGCGCCACACGTCCTTTGCGTCCGTCGCGGTTTACCCCGAAATCGACGACACGATCGAAGTGAAAATCGACGAGAAGGAACTGCGTATCGATACCTACCGCTCATCGGGCAAAGGCGGC
>DASTBJ010000432.1:0-20118 GCA_035712125.1 Terriglobia bacterium | reverse complement strand
TGTACGCCGACCCGAACCAGACCATCTGCGTAATCGATGGGCAGCCAGGTGTGAGCCGCAAGTTCGGGGCTGCCGCGGTTGTCTGTGTTGCCCCAGTCTCGGACATCCATTTTCGCGCCGCGCTCCACCAGAAGTTTCACCACTTCGGTGGCGCCTTTATGGGCCGCGCCATGCAAGGCGACGCGACCGGTGAGTGCCTGAGTGTTCGGGTCGATCCCGAGATCCAGCAAAAGACGCACGGCCTCGAGGGTTTGTTCGGGAGAGTGCTCGAATGTGACGCCTTCAACCCATCCGATACCGGCCGCAACTTGCAATGCACTGACCTTCAGATCCGTCGCGATGTGGGGATCGGCGCCGTGCGCGAGCAGGAGCTTCATGAGCTGGATGTCGCCTGATTGCGATGCGCGCAGGAATGCCGTCGCCCCCCGTTCATCCAGCCACTGATTGGTGAACACGGTCCGCGTTTCGGTGCTGTCGGTCATCCGCGCATTCACATCGGCGCCTTTGTCCAGCAGACGCTTGATGTATTCCAGATGATCCATGTCCGACTGGCGAACCGGGTAATCCCCGTCCTCGATGTTCCGGTTATCGGTCGCAAGGTAAAGGGGAGTCCAGCCGCCTTTGTTCGCGAGGTTCGGATTGGCGCCTTTTTCGATCAAATACAGTCCGAGTTGGTAATAACGGTTTTGCGTTGCGACCAACAAAGGACTCCAGCCGTATGCCGTGACCTGGTTCACGTCGGCGCCAGCGTCGAGCAACACCTGTACGGTTTCTTTGCTATTGGCGCGTGTAGCGTAGATCAGCGGGGTCAGCTGTCCGCCATCGGCCTGGGCCTGGCGTCCGCGACCTCCGCCACCTCCGGCTGCTGCCGCGGCATCATCGCCGTCGTCATTGTCGTCGTCGTTAGCGTTGTTGCCACGAGCACCGCGTGCGCCGCCACCACCGTCGCCGGCGGCGCGCAACGCTGAGAGATCCGGCAGTTCTTTAGCCTGGGCGATAATCGCGTCCACTTGCCGACGTACGGACGCCCTGGGATCGTTGGACTTACCGAGCGCAGGTCCTCTTCCACGCGCCGCGGGAGCAGAGCGCGCTGCGATGTCTGCGCCGCGTTCGATCAGCAACCGGACCGCCGCTGCGTGGCCCTGATCTGCGGCCCACATCATGGGCGTTGTCCCTCGTTCGGAGTCCTTCGCGTTGACATTTGCGCCGCGGTCAATCAAGACGCGCATGGCGTCTACGGCTCCGGTGCGAGCAGCCAGCATCAAGGGAGTACGTCCAAGCGGAAGGTTTTCGTTGGCGTCGGCGCCCGCATCGAGAAGTGCACGGACCATGGCTGCATCGCCATTGACCGAAGCAAGCCAAAGCGGTGTTGAGCCGTTGCGATTTGCTTTCTTCACATCGGCTCCGGCGGCGATCAGCATCCGTGCCATCTCCAGGTCTCCGCGATACGCTGCCCAATGGATCGCGGTTGCACCATCCGCTTGCGGGGCGTTAACATTCGCGTTCTTCTGCAGCAGGGTACGGACCTCGGCTCTGTCACCCCGCATCGCCGCATCAGCGATGTCAGGAGCCGCGGCAAGATTCGCGGTCATTGCGAGAACTGCGACCAAACCCAATCCCATGACGTGTCGGACTCTCATTCGTCTTCTCCTTCAACCCCTCTGCATTGGCGTTCAGACCAGCTTTTCGAGTCGTCCCGTACTGTCACCGATGGACTCCTGTTGGATACCGTAGAAATCCAGAATGCTCAGTAACAGATTTCCCGTCGGAACGGTCTTGCTGGGATAAGCCAGATGACGATCTCCCTTCAGCTGTCCGTTTGCTCCGCCGATCAAGGCGTGGGGCACATCGTAGTGCAAGTGCTGGTTCGGATTTCCCATGTTGCTGCCATAGAGAACGAGCGAGTGATCGAGCAACGAGCCGTCGCCGTCGTTGGTGCGGCGCAAGTTGTCGATGAAATAGGCCACCATCTTCACGTGGTACTGGTTGATCTTGGAGAAACCTTCGATTCTTGCGGGATCCTCCCCATGATGCGAGCCGCCGTGGAAGCTTGTACGTGGCGATTCACTCTCCGGGTAGGTCCGATTGGTGAGATCGCGAGCGAACAGGAGCGTGCCCACCCGTGTGATGTCGGCGCGGAATGCCAGAGCCAGCAGGTCGAACTGCAGCTTGATGTGAAGATCGAACGACTGCGGTATTCCGACAGGTACGTCGAGATTTTCAGGGGCAACCGACGACGCGTTTCGCGCGATTTCCAGACGCCGTTCGATTTCGCGAATATTCTCAGCGTAATCGTCGAGGCGAACCCGGTCACCGGGGCCGAATTCTTTGCGGAGTCCCGCGATCTTGGGGCCGAGCGAATCGAGAATGCTGAGGTTACGCTCCCTTCGCGCGGCTCGCTCTTCGGGGCTGCCGCCGTCGCCGAACATGCGTTCGAAGACGACCTGCGGATTCAGTTCCATCGGCAACGGCTTAGTCGGAGAAGACCAGGCGATCGTGTTGGTGTAGACGCAGCTGTATCCTTCGCCGCAGTTGCTCGAATTGGCTCCCGGATCTTCGACCGCGAACTCCATCGACGGCAACAACGTCTCGCGGCCTATCTTCTTGGCGATGATCTGATCGATCGTCTCGCCAGCGCGAACATCGGCACCGGCCGTCTTCTTCGGTTTTTCCGCGCACAGGAATGCAGCGGCTACCCAATGGTCGGCACCCGTCACGCCGGGAGGCGGTTCCGCTGATGTGGAGTGCAGGCCGGTCATGAGCACAACCTGATCCCGATAGGGCTCCAGCGGCTTCCAGCAGAAGGGATATTCGAAGCCGCTCCCTTCCTTTGTGGGAACCCACCATCCAGGCGCCATGCCGTGCGGAACGAACAACCCGACGAATCGCAGGGGGCGTTTGGTTGCCGTAGACTGAGCCGAACCGGCGGGGATCATTGCATCGAGGAACGGCAACGCGAGTGCGGCACCGGCGCCTCTCAGAATGGTTCGTCTCGAGATGTGTTTCTTCGTGATAAACATGCTCGCTCTCCTGTGCTCGTTTATCGGCCGGCGCGCTGTGGGGCGCCTGCCGCTGCTTTCATATTCATTTGGAACCCGGGACTTTCGACGACACCCATCACAAGCGAAGAGAACCGGTAGTTGGCTTTCGACGCATCACGCGTGATGGAACGCACCATCGGCATATCGGCGTCCTCGACGCCGCGCCCCATTGCGTAGGTCAGCAGCCGTTCGGTAACGACTCTCGCAAATTGATCCGAGTAGCGGCGGGTCACGCCCCGCAAGCTTGCAATGCCTTCCAGGCGCGTGCCGTCGGCGATGACGCCTGTCGGATCGATGCGAACCCCCTCATCGGTAGTGCGCCAACGGCCAACCGCGTCGAAGTTTTCCATAGCGATTCCCATCGGCTCGAAAATCTGGTGACAGGACGCGCACACCGGATTGGCCCGATGCGCTTCCAGCCGTTCTCTCAAGCTGAGGGGAGCAGCATTGCCGTTCTTTTTAGACAGATCCGTTTCGACGCCCGGCGGCGGATCCGGCGGGCTGACGCCGAGAAACGTTTCGAGGAACCACTTGCCGCGCGCTACCGGAGACGTACGGGCGGCCTGCGACGTGATCGTCAGTAAGGCGCCTTTTCCAAGGAGTCCGCGTCGCATATCCAAATCCGGGCCGAGCGTGACGCGGCGGAACTGAGGGCCGTAAATATTCGGGATGCCGTAGTGCTTGGCCAGACGCTCGTTGGCAAAGGTATAGTCGGCATCCAACAACTCGAGGATGCTGCGGTCCTCCTGCATGATGCTTCCGAAGAACAACTCGATTTCTTCTCGGAATGCGGCGCGCAGGTTGTCATCGAAATCCGGGAACAAATCCACGACGGGTTCGCTGGCTTCCATCGAGCGTACATTCAGCCACTGGCCGGTGAAGTTCCGGACAAAAGCCTTGGCGCGCGGATCGGCGAGCATCCTCTTGACCTGTCTGTCAAGTGTTGCACGATCTCGGAGGCGGCTTTGTGCGGCAAGATTCAGAAGTTCGTCATCGGGAATACTGCTCCAGATGAAGAACGAGAGGCGGGACGCCAATTCGAGTTGACTGATCCGATAAGTGGAATCCGCGGCCGCTTGGTTTGGTTCGAGTTCAGACCTGTAGAGAAATTCCGGGTCGATCAGAATGCGTTGCACTACTGCCTGAATGCCTCCGTCGAAACTCTTCGCCTCGTTTCGGCCGGAGTTGTAAAAGGTCATCAAGGTCTCGAGATCGGATTCGCGGACCGGACGCCGGAAGGCCTTCTTTGCCAGCGTCGACACAATCGCGCGCGCACAATCCCTTTCCTGCTGGGCGGTCTGTGGCTGACACGTGAAGATCTTGCGGCGGCTCGGCGTGTCGGTGGCAGGCGTACCCGTGAAGGGGCCGTTGATGAACACCTGCCCAACGTGGGGATAGAACTGGTATCCGGGTATTTCTCCGGGCGAATTCATGGTGCGCTCGAACGGCCGGTTCAGTTCGGTGCCTGGAAGATCGTTGGTGGCCAGAAAAGCGACGCCGACGGTATGGAAGCCTCCGCGTATCGGGATTTTAGGACTCGTACCGCCGAAGCCCGTCGTGTTGCCGATTTCCCGGTCCCAGTCGAACAGGTACACACGTTCGCCATCGATCGTCAGTTCGAGTTTCTCGCCGGTGATCTGGCCGAGGACTCGGGTGAAATAGCCGGTGACACCCTTGACCGTGAAGGTGTACTCGCCACTGGAGGGGAATTCATACCGGATCAACATGCCGCCACGCGTTCCGAAAGGCAGTCCTTCCACGCGGTGGTTTTGAGCCGTATCGGCGGGCACATCGAAGACCACTTGTTTCGCTGCGGTCTCGCTGCCCAATGCGAGCCGGCTGATCCTGCCTGCGGCCGACAGATACGCTTCCATCAAAGCCGGAGAAAGCGTCAGTGTCCCCGCCATGTTGTCGAACCCGTGGCTGGAATCATCGGGCGGAAGGAACTTCGCGGCATCCACCTCGAGGCCGAGCAGATCACGAATAGCGTTCGAATACTCGGCGCGATTTAGGCGGTGAAGGCCGGGAGCCGGCAGGTGCGTCACAGCAGTACGGTCGAGTTCACCTTCGAGCCAGGTGATCAGCGAATTCATCGTCGACGGATCGGGGCGCCGGCTGTTGGTAGGCGGCATCAGTCCAGCGCGCAGCTTTCGGACGACCTTTTCCCAGATGTCGGCGTGGTCGCGGACTTTCGCGAGATCCAGGTCGTCGAGCGTGAGCCGAACAGCCGAATCCAACTTTGCCGCCTTGGCCCGCTGCCCGTGGCAACCGCTGCAGAATTGGTTGAGAACCTGGCGCTGCGTCGCAGCATCAGTCGCGGCCGCCGTCGACGCCGTGACAGCGGCCTGAGGAGTTGCTGCCATGAGCGCGCCTTGAGGCGGCACTGCCGATTGACTAATCAGGAGCCCCAGCGCCAGAACGCCTGCGCCACTCACGACAAATCGTTTCGTGTTCACACACCCCTCCGCTCAATTTTTGCTCTTCACTGTTTACCCTCCGGCGGGGGCTTAAGTCAAAGGATTTGCGGGGCGTTAGTGACTTCAGGTCCGTCGGCATGAAGAAAAACTACTGGATCGCTGGGAATGGGCCCAGGCCGTCAATAAGGTCGCGTATCGTCGACGCATATTTGACCTTTCGATCGGTGCACGCTGGCGAACCGAGCACGCACCGTTCAATCGGTGGGGCGCTTCTTCGATCGCTGTACGGATAGGACATGCGCCGACACTTCTTCGAGGGTCGTGAAGTATCTATTGGGTTCAAGCGCAACCGCTTCTTTAACCGCAACATCAAACGGATCTACGGTCGGGTCCAAACTTGAACTCCGGGTGAGTTCGAATGCTCCTTGCGACACAACCAGACCCCACAGGCGACGGATGTTGGGCCGGGTGAACCTGGGCTGAAGCCAGGTGCCGTCTTCATCGTAAAAGACAAACACCTGGTTCTCGACATCGAGCGGTTCGTATTGTTCGGCGAGTTCCTTGCGTTCGAGCACCTCGAGTGTGCCGTCTTCCGAGAAGACGAAAACCATAATTCACCTGCCTTACTTACGTTCGATTCTAGACGCGAGACAAAGTCAGCCCTAACCTCGATCCTGCTAACATTCCCAGCTTCCCGGGGTTCATACAACGGAAGGAGGCACGACCAATCTTGAACGTTGCTCCCATGACGATCGCCCTCCCGGATCAGGAACTGCGCCAGGACCTCGCGGAGGTCTATCGCGAACACTACCGGATGACTTATCGGACCGCATACGCCATCACCGGAAGTTCAGAGGATGCTGAAGATGCCGTGCAAACCATATTCCTTCGACTGGCTCGCCGGGAATTCCCTCCGGATTTGAGCAAGAATCCGCGAGCCTATCTCTACCGCGCTGCTGTAAACCTTGCGTTGAATGTCATTCGAGAGAGAAAGCGACGTACTTCGACAGCAATTCCGAACACCGAGCCCGGCGTTCATACCCTGGAAGCCGATCCGGCAGAGGAGATCCACCGCCGGCTGTATGAAGCCGTTGCAGAGCTGAGTCCACAATCTGCACACATCCTGCTCCTCCGATATGTGCATGACTACAGCGATGCCGAAATCGCCAGGTTGCTCGGCACTTCGCGCGGAACGATTGCAGTGAGCCTCTATCGATCGCGAGCTCGTCTGAAAAAGCTGATGCGCACTAAAGGTTGGTCGTTTGGAGGGAAATCATGAAGCGTCGAAAAGACAATACGGACGAGTTCCTGCTGCGTCATCTCGGATTGTTCAAGACGGCGCCGCAACAGGAAATGGATCTTGCCGAAGCGCGGATTGAAAGACGACTGCGAACTGTGCCGGCCCTGGCTGACGACACTGCGACAGACACGACGTCACAACGCAGGCAATGGAGGATGAAGCCCGTGGCGCTCGCTATTGGGACCATCGCCGCCATGATCTTGCTTGTTGTGTCTCAGCTGCCGGAAACCATCGATGCTGCCGTGGTGCTGGCGTCTGCGGACGGAACGCTATCTCGCGGGACCGACAAGAAACCTCAGGCTGTCCGTTTCGGCGAACAGATTGAGCCCGGACAAATTCTGCGAACGAACGGTGTCGCAGCGGCGATTAGCCTTGCGGACGGCTCACGCGTTGAACTGAGGCCACGAACGGAGTTTTCCGTGGACCGTGCCTCAGACGGCGTACGCATCGACTTACGGCGCGGCAGCCTTCTCGTTCATGCGGCAGAACAGCTTCGTGGGCATCTTTACGTTCAAACCCGAGACGTGAAAGTCTCAGTCGTCGGAACCGTATTCTTTGTTAACGCTGAAGAGGAAGGATCACGCGTCGCGGTGCTTGAGGGAGAAGTCCGCGTTCAACAGGGCGACACATCCAAGAACCTGCAGTCCGGCGAACAACTGACCACGAATCCCCAGCTGGCGCCTCTGCCAGTGCAGGAAGAACTTCTCACGCGCCACGAGCCGGCAACGCTGGCCCCCCTCGCGGAACAGGCCGCGCCCCCTGCGCAAGCTCCCCCTGCAACGAGGCCGACGTTTGAGGTGATCTCGATCAGGCCAAGCGTAATCACCGCCGGAGCCGGCGGCCGCGGAACACCGCCTGGAGGAGCGCCAAACCCGCCGGCGCGTGCACCGGCCAGGGGCGAAAACCAGCCGCCACCGATGACATGTGCGGGACCGGGCTCACAACCGGAAGTCACACCCGGACGCTTCGCTGTCCGAACCACCGTGTTTCGCCTCATTGTTCTGGCCTATGGCCTGAAGAATTGTCCGCTGGTGTTACAGATGGGTCTCATCACGGGAGGGCCGGACTGGGTTAAAACCGATCGTTTCGATATTCAGGCAACGATTCCGGCGGGCTCTCCCGTATACACGCGGCAGCAATTAGGTGATGGTCAGGCGACAGATCTCCAGTTGAGGATTCAGGCCCTGTTGGCAGATCGCTTTAGCCTGGTGGTACGGCGCGAGACGAAAGAGCTGCCGGCGTTTAACCTCGTCGTAGCAGAAGCCGGCAAACTCAAGCGGTCTGCAGACCAGACCGCTCCCGAACCGTTTCAGCCCGGCGCGCCACTAAGCACTGGCGCGTTGCCGCGCGGGGTGATGATGAACTGCACGGGAAACGCAATCCTGATTTCAAATCTCTCGAGGTGTCTCGAGCAACAGGTCGGAGGCACTATTGTGGATAAAACGCAGCTCAAGGAACTGTTTGACATCCCCGCGGTCCTGAATGTCGACCCAGCGGTTCCTATGGACCGGGCCTTCCATGCCTCTCAGGTCCTGGACCAGGTCGGACTGAAACTCGAACCCACGAAAGCTCCGGGTGAAGTTCTGACGATCGAGCGCGTGGAACGGCCTTCGGAGAACTGAATTCAGCGTTAATCGCGCTTTGAGGCGGACATGGCTTCCTTTACGTCTGTCACCGGACACTCCGCCGTGAGAATCGTCTTCGACCAACTCGCGCGATTCGAAGATCCTGCTTACTCAGGCGGCAGTGAAGGACCGCGGGGACTCCCACCAGCTAAGCAGTCCCAGGATGGATACACTGGCGGCACCATCCCAGGGGTCGTAACTGATGAAATCGATTTCCTTCACCGATCCTCCCAGCAATTGGCGCAGACTTGTTTTCTCACCAGGGGCTAAACCGATCGGGGACAGCAGCTCCGCTGCCTCTACCGACCCATCCTTTGAGATCCGTTTCGCTACGAGGCTCCCCGGACCCACAGGCTGGCGGCCGACATTTTGCAGGCTGACAATTAACGTGGAACTGCGATGCGGTAATACTTCGATCTCGATGCGAGTGATGCTAATAACAGGATTCATGGCTGAAGACTCCTTCACGATTTCTCAGGGGCCTTGCGCTACTGAACCGGAGTTCGCGATGATCGACGAACACCCAGCGCCCGCTATCCTTGCCTTGAATCCCCTTCCTTGGGGTTAGGACCCAGTTGCAACGCATTGGCACTTTTGTGACCTTTTGAAGGCGTTAGGAAATCCAGCAAAAATATAGCCCGCCACTCAGCTTGTTGGGACTGATCGTGTCGCGAAAGAAGACAGCATCTCAAGTTTAGCAGTGTCAACGCGTTGACAGCGGCTCACCGGCGACGTTTGGATTATCGAACTGCCCTATTGTTGCGGCCCGGGCGTATGCGACATGAAACGGGTTCCTCCGCGTCATGCCGCGGTTCATGCGTAGGGCCTTCCGTCAATGCCGATCGGGGTGTTAGCATTTCGCCAACTTGTTTAGGAGCAATACCATGAGAATTCGTTCAGCGGGACTGGCCGTTACACTATTACTGGCGATCGCCTTCTCCGTCGTCGTTGCCGCT
The DNA here is from genome assembly GCA_035712125.1 of Terriglobia bacterium. Lineage (GTDB taxonomy): Bacteria > Acidobacteriota > Terriglobia > 20CM-2-55-15 > 20CM-2-55-15 > DASTBJ01. Next base: position 10,779 of record DASTBJ010000432.1, on the reverse strand, counting down.
CAGGCACCTCCGGCAGGACAAAGAGGAGCCGAAGCTGCTCCGCAACCCGGCGCAGCTGCCGCCGGCGCGCAGAGAGGCGCTCAAGCGCCGGGCGGCCAAAGGGGACGTGGAGGGCGTGGGCCATTCATTCCGGATGGCGCGCTGGCGCCCGGAGCGCCGCACCCGGACCCGCTTCCGGTGGACATTTTCACTACGAAGAATTTCTACAAAGACAAGGCGTTGTGGAGCGACCCAAAGTATTTTCGCTGCAATATCTCCCGCAACATTACCGAGATGTGGGCACAACAGAGGATGGGTGACAATCCTCCGTCAACTGCAGGGTGGGGAGATTGTTCAAGAGATTATCCGGCCGCGAATATCAGGAGTCCCCATCCGTACAAAACGGCCAAAGAGCACTACGAAGCTTTGATGGCGGAAGCGACCAGGCGGGGCGGCCCGACGGTCCACACGCGTCAAACCCTGCCGGACTGGGACGGTTTCTACACCCGCAACCAGGGCGATGGTGGAACGCAGTGGCTCTGGGGAATCGCGCAGCCGAGCACGATGCTTTCGCTGCTGACGCCGGAGTACCAGCAGCGCATGGTCCAGGGGATCTATCACGAATCTGTCACGAACGCGCCGCAGTGGAGCGCTTCATTTTGTCATCCGGAGGGACTGCTTCGCTTCTACACGCAGTTTGCCGTTCAGCAACCGATGGAAGTGCTGATGAACCCGCATCAGGTTCAGTTTCTCAGCGGCATTGCGGACAACTTTCTCTTCAAAGTCCTCATCGGACGTAAACATGTCCAGCAGGTCCCGCAGTGGTACGGCGAAACGGTCGGATTCTGGGATGGCGACAAGCTCATTTCGTGGACTGCGAATGTGCAAGGGTGGACGATCACTCACGGCTTGTTTGAATACAGCAACAAGATGGAGACCGTCGAGATCATCACGCCGCGCCAGGATGCTAACGGAGCGTTTGCCGGCTTGACCATCGAGACGATCTTCTACGACCCGGACGCTTTCGTCGCTCCGCTACGTTCAACGATGCGCTGGAACAGGACGCAAAGGCTCGACAGCCCGAACCTCCGCCACACGTTTATCGAATGCCTGAGCAATATCGTAAATATTGACGGAAGGCCTACCCAGTTGAATAGCAGCGACGAGCGGTTTATCGACTACTACGGGCGGCCCTGGGCGAAGAATTGGGAGAAGCATTTCGAAAAGGGCTGGGAGAGACCCGACGCTGCACTGCCTCCCGAAATTCTCGATATTTTCAAGTAGAGGCTGGAACTCAGCCAGACAGCGCCAACTGTCTGGCTTTGAGGATTTCAACTCTCCATCTCGGCCGACATGTCATTGTTGGTTCCCGGATTTCGCCTTATTCTCAGGCTCGTGGAAGCAAGTCACTTCAATGAAGGCGAGTTCTTCGCTGCTCTGTCGGCCATGGAGGCGCGGGCCCTGCTGATTGGGCGTCGAGCACTGATCGCATTGGGGTTGCCCCATTGAGTTGAGCCCTGGCGTGCATACAACAATTCCGTCGCTCGACGATCTGATTTTGACGAAACGATTTGTGGCACGGCCAAAGGATGCTGAAGATATCCGCATGCTTGAAGCCCTGCGCGATCAGGAGCCGATATGAATCAGCCGCCGCTGGTACTTCCTCCTTCTCAGGAAGCGCTCGAGCGCGTGCGGCAGATCACGGAACGCAGACTCAGCGCCGAAGAGTTCAACGCTTACGTGAATGCGCCAATGACAGTGGAAGAGCGTGAGCAGATTGTTGCTGCTGTGGCGTGGTTCAAGAGGCGATATCCGACGCCCGGCCAGCGTCTCGAGGCGGCACGTCGTGCGTGCAAGCAATGGACTCAGGGCATGCCGCGACGAGGCGCCTCCGAGTAAGCTTCGTTTGGCCCTGGTGCCCGCCTACGAATATGCCGTCGTGAGACCGTGTCACCACCTTTTCCGAAATCCTGCTATCGTCTCTTTATGGAGATTGGATTCTTGGACCGACTGAAAATGGCGTGGCGCGTTCTCATCGATGCCCGTTTCGCAGAAGAAGTGGATGAAGGTCTGAAACAGTTTGCGTTGGCGCGGACGAAAGCATTTGACCCCCCGGAACGCGTGCATGCGTCCGGGCTCATGCTGCTGGCGACGTTTCAGCGGGAGGGCCGTCTCGTCGACTTTCTTCAGCAAGACGCGGCCGGATTTTCCGATGAAGAGATCGGGGCTGCTGCGCGCGTGGTGCATGGCGGTTGCCACAAGGCTTTACAGCAATGCTTTGAGATTGTCCCCGCGGTGAAGGGCGACGAAGGTGCACCGATGAGCGTGCCTGCGGGATTTGATGCGGAACGTATCCGCCTGACGGGAAACCTGAGCGGACAACCGCCATTCAAAGGTGTCCTGAAACATCATGGTTGGCTGGCGACTCAAGTCCGCATGCCGTCGATCTCCCAGACACTCGATCCACGCGTGATTGCGCCTGCTGAAGTGGAGTTGTCATAGTGGCGGCTCGCCACGCTATCGGGATCGATCTTGGCACCACGAATTGCGCTTTGTCATGGCGCAACCTCGAAGACGGCTCTGGGGACGTTGCTTCCATTCCTCAACTGACCGCACCGGGAACTATCGAAGAGCGACTTCTGCTTCCGTCGTTCCTCTATCTTCCCAAGGAAGGCGAATTTGCCACCGGCGCCCTTGCGCTTCCCTGGGACAAAAAAGCGACCTACGCCGCCGGGGAGTTTGCCCGCGCACACGGTGCAAAAGTGCCCACGCGTCTGGTGGCATCGGCGAAAAGCTGGCTGAGTTATGCCGGCGTCGAACGCACCAGTGCGCTCCTGCCGTGGCAGGCGCCTCCTGAGGTCGAGCGCATCTCTCCGGTGGAGGCGTCCGCCCGTTACCTGCGTCACGTTGCCGGCGCAGCGAAGGCATCACGAAGACTCGATCTTCGTTCCGAGGAGATCATCCTCACGGTTCCCGCATCTTTTGATGCCGCCGCACGTGAACTGACAACACAGGCCGCCAATCACGCCGATCTTATCAACGTGACCTTACTCGAAGAACCGCAGGCGGCGCTTTATGCCTGGCTCGAAAACGTGGGTGACGGTTTTCGAAAGCAGGTCAAGGTTGGCGACGTGATTCTTGTCGTGGACGTCGGCGGCGGAACCACGGACCTGTCATTAATTGCCGTGACCGAACGGGACGGCGATCTCCAGCTCACGCGAATGGCGGTGGGCGACCACATCCTTCTCGGCGGCGACAATATGGACCTCACGCTCGCCCACCATCTCGCGCAAGGTAAAAATCTGGACACCTGGCAGTTCGCCGCGCTTACTTACGGATGCCGGCAGGCTAAGGAACTCCTGTTTGCCGATACGAAACTCAAGAAAGCTCCGATCTCTATTCCGAGTCGTGGATCCACGCTCATTGGCGGCACGATCAAAACCGAGCTCACGCGTGAGGATGTCACTCGCATCCTGATCGATGGCTTCATGCCGAAAGTTGACGTCATAGAACTGCCACGCACGGCGCCGCGAACCGGCCTGACGCAGTTGGGCCTGCCATATGCGCAAGATCCCGGCATCACGCGTCACGTCGCGGCATTTCTGACTCGACAGTCGCGAATTGCAGAGGGCAAGTCCTTTGTTCACCCGACCGCCGTTCTCTTCAACGGCGGTGTGTTCAAAGCGCCGGCTCTGAAAGAACGCGTCGTCGATGTCCTGAATGCCTGGCTTGCGCAGGATGGGGGCGCGCCGGTGCAAGAACTCGAAGGAGCGGATCTCGACCTTGCCGTCGCTCGTGGCGCCGCGTATTACGGGTGGGTTCGGCATGGTCATGGAATCCGGATCCGTGGCGGCACCGCGCGTTCCTACTATGTCGGAGTCGAACCTGCCATGCCGGCCGTGCCCGGCTTCGAGCCTCCGGTGAAGGGTTTATGTGTGGCGCCATTCGGAATGGAGGAAGGATCCAAAGCGGACGTTCCGCCGCAGGAATTCGCGCTCGTGGTTGGCGAACCCACTGTGTTCCGATTTTTCGCCTCGTCCGTCCGCCGCGAAGATCGTGTCGGCGACATGATCGATGACGCAGCGCGCAGCGAAGAATTGGTGGAAGTCGCGCCCATCGAAACCACGCTCAGTGGAGAGGCCGGAAAGCTCGTGCCGGTGAACCTGCAGGCTGCGGTAACCGAAGTAGGGACGCTGGAGCTTCGATGCCTGGAAAAAGGCGGACGGGGGCGGTGGAAACTCGAGATGAATCTAAGGACGAAGGAGTGATCGTACGCCGCGATAATCCACAATGGCCATGAGCGACTTCCTCGTCGGAATTGACCTCGGCACATCCAACTGTGCGGTCGCTTACGTCGATGCCGCACAAGGTTTGGATGCGCCGGTAATGGACTTTCCCATCGTTCAGGCAGTCCGTCCCGCCGATGTCCGGCCCCTTCCACTGTTGCCCTCGACAATTTACCTCTCACACCCAAACGAGCTTCTTCCAGAAAGTTACAGTCCGCACATCGTTGGTGAATTCGCGCGGTGGCAAGGCGCGCGCGTACCCTTGCGCCTGATCACCTCGGCAAAGTCCTGGCTTTCGCATTCCGGCGTGGATCGCACTGCAGCGATTCTTCCCTGGGGAGCGCCATCCGACGTGGAAAAGATGTCTCCGGTCGAAGCATCGTCAAGGCTTCTGCTCCATATCCGCAATGCATGGAACGAGGCACATCCGGACGTTCCGCTTGCAACGCTCGATGCGGTGATCACGGTGCCCGCATCGTTTGACGAGATCGCCCGGGCGCTCACGGTGACGGCCGCGCGCCGCGCGGGATTGGAAAAATTCACACTGCTCGAAGAACCTCAGGCGGCCTTTTATGACTTCACGGCGCGGCATCGGCGCGACCTCGAGTCGGTGCTTCAAGGCGTGCGGCTGGTCCTGGTGATCGACGTTGGTGGAGGCACATCTGACTTCACCCTGGTTCAAGTCGGCGAAGATCAGACCCTCAGGCGCATTGCGGTTGGCGACCACTTGATGCTGGGCGGCGACAACATGGATGCTGCAATCGCCCGAACGGTCGAAGAACAAATGACCTCGGGCGGGCGCAAACTCACGTCCACGCAGTGGAACGAACTCGTGCAGGCGAGTCGCGCGGCGAAGGAATCCTTGCTTGCACCGGATGCGCCGGAGAGCTTTCACCTGTCGGTCGGGGCTGAAGGCGGTCGCCTCATCGGCGCATCGATGTCTGCGAAACTGTTGCGTGAAACCGTCGAAAGAATCGTTCTCGAGGGCTTTTTTCCGCGATGCGGCCCCGACGAATTGCCGCATCGCGCCACCCGCGTCGCGCTTCAAGAGTTCGGACTGCCGTACGCGCAGGACCCCGCGATCACGCGACAACTGGCGGGCTTCCTGCACGCGCACGCGGCAGCCGGCCGGCCCGATGCCATTCTCCTGAACGGCGGCGTGTTCAATTCTGCTGCAATCGCATCGCGCCTCGTGGAAGTGATTTCCAGTTGGTGGCCGGAAAGCAGCAACACTCAGACCCGGATTCGGCTGCTCGATCATGACTCGCTGGAACTGGCCGTCGCGCGGGGCGCCGCATGGTACGGAATCGTTCGTCGTGGTATGGGGCAGCGCATCGGCGGCGGCGCAGCCCATTCTTTTTATGTCGGTCTGGAAAGCAAACGCGGGGACGAACCGAAGGCGCTCTGCCTGATCCCACGAGGCTATGAAGAAGGTCAGACCGTGGATCTTGGCGGTCGCACATTCAGTCTCACGTTAGGAAGGCCGGTGCAGTTTCCCTTATTCACCTCCTCCTCCGACCGCCTGGTCTCTTCCGGTGAAATTGTCGACGTCGGGGACGATTTGCATCCATTACCGCCGATCCACACGATATTGAAAGATGCCGAGGGGAAAACCGGACAAGTACCGGTGCACCTGCGTGACATCCTGACAGAAATCGGAACGCTCGAACTGTGGTGCGTGTCGGACACATCGAAGGAGCAGTGGCGGCTCGAATTCGAGCTGCGCGGCGCTGCAACCGTCGCCGGAGACACGGTGATCGAATCGATGCCGCCGCAGTTCGCCGACGCTCGCAGGCACATCGAACAATTCTTCGGCGGAAAAGCAGCGGCGGGCCCGTCGTTGCCGGCTGCAGGCAGGGTCAAACAGATCTGGCGCACTCTGGAGCAGACACTGGGCCCACGTGAGCATTGGCGAGTCCCGGTGTTGCGTGAATTGTGGGGAGCACTGCACGCTGGAGCCGGCAGGCGTCGGCGTTCGGCCGACCACGAACGGGTATGGTTTCAGCTCACGGGATACACGCTGCGTCCGGGGTTTGGTTATCCGCTCGATGAATGGCGATCCGAGCAGACGGCTAAGTTGTTCTCGCCGGGCGTCGCGTTTCATCGGGAGAAACCGGTCTGGATCGAATACTGGATCATGTGGCGTCGCATGGCCGGCGGCATGAGTGAAACCCGCCATGCCGAAATCTGGAATTACCTGAAACCCCACCTGGAGCGCCGTTTGGCAGCGAATCCGCCGAAACAACAACCGAAGCCGAAAGGAATTCAGCCGGAAGGCCTGGATGAAATGGTCCGGCTTGCCGCCGCTCTCGAGCATATCGATGCGAATGACAAGATATTGCTGGGCGACTGGATCGCGCCACGCGTTTCCAGTCCGGGCCCCTGGGCATGGGCGCTGGGCCGGGTCGGAACCCGGGTGCCGCTCTATGGAAGCATACATAAGGCGGTCGATCCGGAGAAAGCGTCCGAGTGGCTGAATCTCTTACTGGACGCCCATTCGCGAAACATTGAAGGAGCTCTCTTCGCCATCGTGCAAATCGCCCGCCTGAGCGGAGACCGCTCGCGCGACATCGACGATTCACTCCGTTCGCGCGCGATGGGTGCGCTTCGCAGTTCGCAAGCGCCCGAGTCATGGCAACGCCTGTTGCTCGAAGTGGTCACCATGGAAACCGCAGATCAAGCCCGCGCCTTGGGGGATACGCTTCCCGCAGGCCTCGCAGCGTAATCGCCGTTTCTTCGGCCCCTCGCGGCGCCGTTACTGTCAACATTGGTTGGCCCCACACTTGCGTTCATTCATAACGCAACGTCGATATCGGATCTACGCATGCGGTCTTGCGTGTAGGGACCACACTCGCCGCTCCCGCGATCACAAGCACGAACAACGGCGCGGCAACAAACGCGATGGGATCGAAGGCGCTGATTCCGAACAGGACGGCGTCCAGGATCTGGGATACGGCCGCTGCCGCGGCGATCCCGGCGAGCATGCCAATCAGGACGGGCCGCAGCGTTTGCTTGACGATCATGCGTTGCACTTCGAAACCTGTCGCTCCAAGCACCATGCGGATGCCGACTTCACGCATCCTGCGGCTGACGACGTAAGACACGACGCTATAAACTCCGACCGAAGCGATAAGCAGGGCGAGGACACCCAACGAAACGGAAAGCGATGTCGCGAAGCGCGATATGGTTCGCCAGTAGTCCAGGTTCTCCTCGAGGCGGTTCACTCGGACTGCCAGGCCGGGATCGAGATCGCGCGCAAACGCGCCAACAGCGGACGCCGTCGATGTAAAATCCATACGGCTTCGGACGAGCAATTGTTGTCGGCCGCGCTGCGTTCGCGGCGCAGCAGGCAGGTACATATAGCTGGAGACCGTCTCCGCAATGCGGGTAATCTGAGCGTCTTTCGCCACGCCGATCACGGTCAGCGGCACCCACTCGGCGCCGCCGCCCACACTCATGTACAGAGTCTGGCCGACGGGCTCCTGACCCGGCCAGTATCGGGTTGCCGTCGCTTCGGTGACGATAACGCTGCGCGACGTATCCGCCATGTCCGCATCAGTGAAATTGCGGCCGCGCACGATTGGAAGCCGGATTACCGAAAAGTATTCCGGTGAGACCGAGTTGAAACCGATTTCATGCGGTTGCTCCTGATCCGGCAGCCGTACCATCGTTCCGGTACGGCCGGGCCACAGTGGCGTTTGGCCGGCGCGCGCAACGGTGCCCGTTTCCGACAGCGACTGTATGCGCTCGATGAAATGGCGAAACCCATCACACCCGACAGCGACTGTGTCCGATCCCGATAAGTCCGGTATTCCGGCGTGGAGAACAGGCTGCGCGCGCCGCTGACACTGCGTTTCTGGACGCCGCGAAATTGTTGATAGACGGCAACAAGCTTATCCCCATCCGGAACACGAAGCGGCCGCAGCGCGAGGTTATTCACAATCGAGAAGATTCCGGTGTTGATGCCGATACCCAGGGCGATCGTGAGAACCGCAGCAAACGTAAATCCGGGGTTCTGGCACAGGCTTCTCATCCCGTATCGAATGTCGCTTCTAAGGTTTGACAACATCGTTGCTCTCCTTGCCACGCTAAATATCTGCGCCCACAACCACCACCTGCTGCGGCCCCGCGCGTAGTCTTCCAGGATGTCGCCCAGTTCGGCTTCCGATACCCTGAGCACACCCCACCGGACCAGCAACTCCAGAAAATGCGGTAGCCTATCGTGCATGGATCACCCGCGATTCCAGGCCTTCCCACATCGCCGCCAGCTCCTCCCGGCTTTCGCGGAGCACCCGCAGCCCAAGGGGCTTGATCTTGAAATAACGCTTGGACCGGCCTCCGCGTTCGGGCGTCGGGTCTCCGTAGTCGGATGTGACATAACCTTTCTCTTCAAGACGCTCGAGCGTGCTGTAGAGCGCGCCGACCGTCAGCGATCGTCCGGTTCGGGTTTCGATTTCGTGGCGAATCGGTACGGCGTAGCTGTTGTCCCCAAGCCTCAGGACCGCAAGCAGGACGATCTGCTCGAATTCACCGAGATATCCGCTTCTGGCCATATATGTTCTGAATCCTAGAACTAATACGTAGGGCCTGGGAAAAAGGTTCACGACAAACATCCAAAATTGCCTGATTTCAATTTCCTGACCAAAATCTGACACGACACGCATACCGGGCTTACACGCCATGCCGCACACTCACAACAACTTGATCCGCAAGAGGGGCGCGATGGCAAAAATCATGGTTGTGGAAGACGAGCCTGGGATTGCACTCGGTCTGGAGGATTCGCTGAGGCTTGAAGGCTACCAGGTGGAAGTCATCACGAACGGCACGAAAGCGAGTTGCCGCGCCCTGGAAGAACCTTTCGATCTCATCCTGCTTGATGTGATGCTGCCGGGAAAAGATGGCTTCGAAGTTTGTCGTGATCTTCGCAAGTCCGGTCTTGAGGCGCCGATCATACTGTTGACCGCGAAAACACAAGAGGCGGATCGCGTCGCGGGCTTCGAAATGGGGGCCAACGATTACGTCACGAAACCATTTTCCCCGCGTGAGTTGATGGCCCGAGTGCGTCGTCTATTGCAGTTTGTCGAGAGCAATCGTCAGGACCGCCGGCGTCTGGAGGAAGAAGTCGAAGCGGCACTCGAGGTCCAGCAGCGACTATTCCCTTCTTCACCTCCTGTCGTTCCGGGACTGGACTACGCGGGACTGTGCCGGCCGGCACGCGGAGTTAGCGGCGATTACTACGATTTCCTTATGCTTCCTTCAGGATGCCTGGCGATGTTGCTCGCGGATGTCTCTGGAAAGGGCATGCCGGCTGCGCTGCTGGCCGCATCACTGCATGCCGCCGTGCGCGCTTACGCACCGGCTGCCGATCGCAACGCCGGCGAGGTTCTCGCGAATGTGAACCGGCTGCTTTTCGACACGACATCAACGGACCGGTTTGCCACCGTCTTTTACGGTGTCTATGATCCGGCGGACCGGACCCTGACCTGGGCGAACGCGGGACATTGCTCACCTTTGTGGTTTCAACCATCATCCAAGTGCACGCCACTGGATACGTTGACCATGCCGGCCGGAATCCTGCCTGCAATCCCTGCACTTCAACGAACGATGCAGCTTAATCCGGGAGACCAATTGCTGATTATTAGCGACGGCATTACCGAGGCCTGCAACGACAGGGACGAGGAATTCGGCGAAACACGCTTGACGCGGCTTGTGCACGACTCCCGAGGCCTACCGGCATCGGGGTTGTGCCGGGCTATTCTGGAGGAAGTCAGGGAGTTCACCCGCGGCTGTCCGCAGGCGGACGACTTGACTGTGGTCGCGCTCAATCTGCAGCCATTGGAGGCGTGAGTGAATCCTGACAGAATGCCTGCGCGGCGCACCTCAAGACGAAGTATCCTCTGTACCGGACAATTTCCCCAGGAATAGCCATGCCGCGCGAAGACGCTCGAAATTTTCGTGTCATCTTCCTCATTTCGGCCGGTCTGGTTTTGCTTGTCGCCGGGACTCTGGGCTGGCTTGGATGGTGGCTGCTTTCCCAGGAGGAAGATCTTCTTCGCCGGCGTTCGCATGATCGGCTCGAACAGTCGGCTGATGTTCTCCTGGCCGAATTCCTTCGCAGAATTGCGGAAACGGAATCATGGCTTGCGCAGACAGGTTCGACGCTGCCGCCGGAGGCCAGCGGACCCCGGCGTCAAGGCGGAATACTCATCAAGTTTTCCCGCAATGGAGTAGAGACTCAGCCGGCCGGCAAGCTTCTTTATTATCCAGTTTCGCCTCTCGCCGGTAGTGTCGATCCCGCAGTATTTCGAAAATCGGAGTTCCTCGAGTATCAAGCCGCCGATTTAGACGGCGCGGCTGCGCTCCTGACGCGGCTTGCAGAAGGTAAGGAACGTCAGATCCGCGCAGAAGCGCTGTTACAGCTGGCTCGTGTCCAAAGCAAAAGCGGACATGTGCAACTGGCTCTCGACACGTATGGAAAGCTTCGCAATGAAACCTTAATGAGTCCTTTTGTGGA
>DASTBJ010000431.1:0-6080 GCA_035712125.1 Terriglobia bacterium | reverse complement strand
TGGTGTAGAGCTTCCCCGCGTCGTACCCAAGCTCTGCGTGGATTTCGCGCACCGCTTCGGAACAACACACGATTCGTGTCGGAAGCCATCGAGACAGGTGACGATTGGCCGCAATCACGGTCAACAGGGATCGCTTGGCACGTGAAGGATCAAAGTGGCTATTGTGCAACCCCCAGACAATGGGCACGCCCCGAACAAACTGCCCGGCGAGCCCTCCGACCAGATCGGCGTGATACATCCATGTCTGAACCAGGTCCGGTTTGATCGCTCTCAACGCACGAACCAGCCCAAACACCAGACCCGGATGCGGCGCACCGCGCCGAAAGCCCAGCGTTGTCAAGGGTACCTGGGCTCGTTTCAAGCGCTCGCCGATGAGCGGGCCCTCATCGGTCAGCGACAGGACATGCGATTCAAAACGCGAGCGATCGGTTCGCGAGACGAGCTTGTAGAGCATCATTTCGGCACCGCCGCTTTCAAGACCGACACTCACGTGCAGAATGCGGAGCGGCATCATTGCTTCGCGTCCTCGGTCCAGACGCGGGGACGCCCCGTAACAATTCGAAGCCAGTCGGCTCCCCGGCGGAACGCTCGCTCACCGAAAAGGCGAACGACCCAATCGCAAACCGTCATTTTGAAGCGCACCCTCGACCACAGCAGCGGAGCACGCGTGCCATGTTTCTTCCTGACCCTCGCAAATTCATCCAGCAGTCGGCGTTGATTGGAAGGCGAATGGCTGGTACCGCCGTGACGCATACCTACTGTGATGACATCGGGCGCGTGCAAGGCGTCCCGAGTCCGCAATTCACGCATCAGAAAGTCGTAATCCGCGGCGATACGAAAGCTGTCATCGAACCCACCATGCTCCGCAAAGAGCGATCGATGATGCATGAGGCCGGTGTGAGGTATCGCCATAGTGTGAGCAAACGATCGTCGCACCTCTTCCCAGGGCAGACCGTCATATCGGGAAACCTCCCCGAGTTTATTCACAACGGCAACACGGCCGTAGACCACACGATACCGCTCGGTAGACCGCAGGTACGGCTCAAGCCGCTCAAACACCGTTTCGTTCCACAGGTGATCATCGGCGCCAAGGAAACAAATCCAATCCCCTGTTGCGTGCTTCAAAGCCTTGTTCCAGGCGTCGTAAATACCGTTGTCGGGTGCGGATTCCCAGAACGAGATCTTCGAAGCATTAGCGCGAAGAATCTCCAGAGTGTTATCCGTGGAGCCACCATCCCAGATAATGAGTTCTCGATTCGAGTATGTCTGACTCGCCACGCTGTCGATGCACTGTTGCAGAGTGGCTGCAGCATTATAGACGGCAACGATTACGGAGATTCGAATCGAAGGTTCCACGCCAAGATCCTAGCACCGGGCCATCAAAATGCCGAAAACACTCGAATCGATGAATCGCTTGTCAATGCGCGTGTCCACGCCTGTATCATTGCCATTCAAAACGCCTTCAAGCAGGCGTCGTGAGAAAAAACATGAACTCTCTTGTGCCATCACCAGTCAACCGGCCTTCGACGTTATCCTGGCTTAAGCCCTCCGAAGCGCTCCGCGCGATTTACGCTTCCATCAAGACAGCCGGATACCTCCTGAAGCTGGGACCCCAGCAGGTCTGCTGGGACGTCGAATCGCTCGAACTCGCGCATGGTCACTGGCGTTCCAAGGTTGAGCAAATGCCGATGGATCAATCGGGTCAACCTCTTCCCTGGTACACCTATGCTGCAATTCAATACCTGAACCAGATCGACCTGCGCGACCGGGATGTCTTCGAATTCGGATCCGGTAACGGTTCGTTTTTCTGGGCTGAAAGAACGCGAACGCTGGTTAGTGTTGAGAGCGACAGGCAATGGTACGAGCTCATCAACTCCCGGAAACGCGCGAATCAGGATTTGCTGCTGGTGGAGAACCTGGAGCTCTATCCCGATTCCATTCGACGCCACGACCGGCAGTATGACGTGATCGTTATCGATGGCAAGCGTCGAAAATTGTGTGCAGAATCGGCCCTACCCTGCCTCAAGGACGACGGAATCATCGTACTCGACAATTCTGACTGGTATCCAAAAGCCGCAGCTCTGCTTCGCAATTCGGGACTCATTCAAATCGATTTTCACGGCTTCGGCCCGATCAACAACTACACCTCAACGACATCATTGTTTCTTCGTCCTGGCGTGCGGATCAAGCCTCGGTATGAACGGCTGCCGGTACCAGGTATCGGGGCCATCGTGCAGACGGGTGATGAGTAGAGACTCGACCGGGCCGGCGGCTGCTAATCATCCGTCAGCCGGTTCGCACCGGATTCGTCAGTGCTCGCCAGGGCGTAAGTAACGCCAGCACCAGCTCTCGTCCGAGACTTCGCGTTGCGCGAAAGAGAAAAGGACTTCCGACTGCAGCAATGCTGTATGCCAGCAGGACCGCATATGCCGCACCGAGCGGACCGTATCTCGGGATCAGCAGCAGACTGAACCCGACATTTGCCCCGAGGCCCCAAATGGTCGAAAGCAAAGACCAGTAAAGCTGACGCTCATTCAGCAAGTGCTGTCCGCGCGCGACTCCCATAAACACGAATAGCAGCGACCAGGCGTGCACAGCCAGCACTGACGCCGATCCTGCGAACTGGGTGCCGTAAAGGATCCGGATGATCCACGGAGACAGCACCGTCAGAGGCACGCATATGGCAAAGGCGAGCAACGCATTCAGCCGGAAAAAGCGCATGCGCGTGGCTTTGTAAATATCGGGGCCAGCGTCGCGCGCACGAAGAAGAGATGGCAGCAACGAAGAAGCCAGAATCACCGGAAGAAAATTCAGGGTTTCTGAGACTCTGATCGCGGCAGAGTAGACACCCAGCGCGGCATCATCGAGCAATCCGGACAGCAGCAACTGTCCGATCTTCATGTAAAGAATGACCACGAGGCCCGAGAGGGCAAGCGACCAGCACTCTCGTAAAAGGCTCCAGCCTCGAGCGACATCCAGCTGCAACCTCCCGATCCCACGCCGTCCCCAGCGAACGAGAGCAAACGTCAGCGCCCCACCTGCTGTCAGCTCGATCCCGCTCAGAACTACAAATGCGACAAGGCTACCATTCCTGAGCACAATCCATACCTTGAGTGCATTCACCAGGAAGAAAAGCAGGAGCCGCGGCAGAACGAGCAGTCGCATTTGAATCCGCGCTTGAAACCACAGCTCTGCGGTTTCCAGAGACTGGAATACCGTTCCAATGCCGAGAATCGCAACCAGACCGAGTATCAGGGGCTCGTCAGGGCGCAACCAATAGACAATGCCAAGCATGGCCAGACCAGACAGGAGAGCCGCTGCCATTCTAAAGGTGATGGCAGTACCGATCAGCCGTGGCGCGTCAGCGGGCGACTTGATGACGTCCCGGACTACCAGAGCATCCATGCCGAGTCCACTCGCGGCAGCCACGACGGAGATACACGCAACAGCATACGCAAGAGTCCCGAATTGCCCTTCGCCGAGATATCGGGCGACCCAGCTTCCGACGGTGAGCGATGTGAGAAGGCGCAGGGCTCGATCACCCGCCAGCCATGCGAGATTGTGGGTTCCCGCGTGGTACAAGATACCCTGCCACGCCGGGGATTGATTCAACGAGAGGCGCATCCGGCCGAATGATAACACCCGGTCATTTCCGCATTCGGTAATGCAGAGGGCAGGCAAGCTCCGCCGGCGCTGAACGGACCGGCATTGACCGGTCATTGGGCCCGACGTTATGTTTGAGCCGGATCTCCGTTTGACGATTACTGTTCATGCAACCGAATACTGACAACAGCGGCGAACACTCCGCTACCGGATGCCCTCCGGTATTGTTTCTGGTCTTTAATCGGCCGGATTTGACTATTCGGGTGTTCGAAGCGATCCGCAAGGCAAGACCCGACCGGCTTTATGTCGCGGCCGATGGTCCCCGAGCCAGCCATGCGGATGAGCGCGCCAAATGTGAGGCGACTCGGGCGCTTGCAACACGTGTGGATTGGCCCTGCCAGGTCAAGACCCTGTTTCGAACAGACAATCTGGGCTGCAGGCGTGCCGTCAGTTCGGCAATCGATTGGTTCTTCGAGCACGAACCTGAAGGAATCGTTCTCGAGGACGACTGCCTGCCCAGCACCAGCTTCTTCGCATATTGCGGTGAACTGCTTGCAAAGTACCGTACGGACGAACGTGTCTGGCAGGTGTGTGGTTCGCGCTACGTTCCAGACGACATTGGACTCGAGGATGCATCTTATTTCTTTTCCAGGTACGGGCCTGTTTGGGGATGGGCCAGCTGGCGGCGCGCCTGGAAATCATTTGATGCGGACTTGAAGGCCTGGCCGCAGATGCGCGAGGAACCGACCATTTCATCCGCATACCCGGACGCCATCGAGAAAAAGGCTAAAGTACGGCTGGGCGACAAACTTTATCGGGGAGAAATCGACACATGGGATTACCAGTGGGGAATGGCTAAGAACTTCAATCATGGCCTGTCGATCGTTCCCGCCAAAAACCTGATACTCAATATCGGATTCGGGCAGGATGCGACGCACACCGTCACCTCAAACAAGCATTTCCCGACAGAACAGTTTGAAATCGACTTCCCGCTTCGCCCTCCAAGATTTGTGCTGCCGCAGGCCGACCACGACCGCATTTATCGCAGTCGTTTTATTGGATCGGGCGTCTCAGATTTGTGGCCGGACGCGAGGAAAGTTGCTCGCTCGGTGTTTGGCGCATGACTACGACTTTTGAGTCTCGAATGTCGACCATGGCGGGCAAAGCCAACCGAGTTTCCATAATCACAACGATCAAGCACAACATCGGCGACGACTTCGTCCGCGAGGGAATTCTTTATCTGCTCAACGAAATCGGAGCGGTGGGCGAAGTCGAGACAATTCACAAACACTGCCCACTGACGGCGATCTATGGACTTGAATCCTTTCGCTCGCTTCGGCTGTCACGACTCATGGAACCGATAGCTCGCACTCTGCGCTTTTCCAACCGTATCGATGATGCTGACCTTGTGGTGCAAAGCGGGGCTCCGGTGTACTGGTGTCATCCGGGTGGAGTGCACTGCGCCGACAACGAATGGTTCGGTCCCCTGGTGCGGCAGCGCTTCTTAAAGGAGCGTCGTGGACGAAAATTCCTGTCGATTGCCGGCGGAAGTTGCCAGCGCTATCACTCCGACGGCACTGAACTGGACTCATGTCCCCGCTGTGTCCCATATATGCAGATGTTTTTCGACTCCTGCGATTTGACGCTGCTGCGGGATTCGCTCGCACAACAGATGCTGCGAAAAGCGGGACGGCATGCTGACGTACTTCCCTGCACCTCGATTTTCGCCAGAGATCGGTTCAATCTGAAGCCGTTGGACGGCGACTATATCGTTGTGAACTTCATGGAAAGCGGGGGCCACTACACCTTCGGACAGAAGATTAATCGTCCGCAATGGCGAACACAATTCCAGCGAATCGCGGCCGAGGCGGGACGACACGGTCGCGTGGTTATTGCATGCCATACCCGGGAGGAGGAAAGGCTGGCGGCGGAAATCGTCCCGGAACTCGAGCGTTTCATCGCACCGGACGACCATGTCGAATTTATGCGGTTCTATTCACGCGCTAAATTCGGAATCCTGAACCGTGTTCATGCTGCATTCATGATGGCGTCCTTTGGAAAGCCTGCCGTTGTGATAGGGACTGACAGTAGGGCGCGTATGATCGAAACACTGAACCTCCCGTCTGTTTTCGTGGAGGACGTCGCGGGAATCGGTGCAGAATCGATCTTGGATCTTGCCCGGTCCCGAGTTGCTTCCTACTCCGAGGAAGTCGAAGATATTCGAGCGTACGCCAGGAGCGCCTACACTTCAGCGATCGCCCGGAGTCTGGAAAACTGACCGTGGGAAAACTTCTCTGGCAACTGCTCAAGACCGCATGGATGACGTGCTGGGCCTTTCTTGATGGCCTGGTTCTCTGGCTGAGTCCGTCCCGTCCCGCCGGTTCCCGCGCACTCGTGGTGCGGATCGATGCGATCGGTGATTTCGTCCTGTGGTCAGAGGCCGGACGTGCCATCATCGATTTCCAACGTGCGCAGGG
>DASTBJ010000430.1:0-9044 GCA_035712125.1 Terriglobia bacterium | reverse complement strand
TGGAAATGCAGCCGGGCTCGTCCTACGAAGCAACGGAGAACGCGGTGAACCGGCTGGAGCAAATCATGCTCGGGTATCCGGAACTGGAAAAGGCGAGCATCGAAATCGGCGCCGAATCGATGTTCGAAAGCTGGAGTCCCTACTTCACCGGCTACCAGATGCCTCAGGTGAACGCTGCGGCGATGATGCTGACCTTAAGCGACAAGGACGAGAGGGATCGAACAATCTGGCAGGTGATCGATGGAATCCAGAAGGAAGCGATGGCGACCATACCAGGCATTCGCCGCCTGCAAATTAAGGAAATGGGCGCCGACGTCATGGCAACCGCCGCAGCGCCGGTGCACCTTGTAATCCACGGTCCTGACCTGCGCACGCTCGATCGTCTTGGGCATGACGTCGCAGGCGTTGCAGCCGCGATACCGGACATGATTCAGCCCGGCACAACGTGGTCCTTCGGGCTTCCCGACTACCGCATACGGGTGAACCCTGAGCGAGCGCAGGCGCTGAATCTTTCGCCGGAGAGCATTTCCCAACAGGCGTATTATGCGCTGCGCGGCGGCCTGACCAGCGAGTTCTATCGCCTTCCCAACCTTCGTCAGAACACGATTCTCGTCCGTTACCGCGAAGAAGACCGGCGCGACACACGGGATCTGGAATCGCTCCATCTGACGACGCCGGACGGCCGGCAGGTTCCGCTCAAGTCGGTGGCAACGGTGGAAAAAGACTCCGCACCATCGGCCATCGAGCACGACGGCCTGCGACGAGTCATCGGGGTCACGGGGTACTATCGCCACGGCTCGCTTCCTTCGATGGATGTGGCTATGGACCTTGTTTCAAAGTCCTACGGCGGTGATCCACAGCGCGGTATCCGCCCCGTTAACTTTCCACCGGGGTACGGCATGGAGTTTCGCGGCGACATGACGCAAATGATGGACAGCTTCCGCCGCATGCTCGGCGGCCTCATGCTGGCCATTATCATGATGTACCTGGTCCTGGTGATGCAATTTCGCGGCTTTCTGCAGCCGCTGCAGATGATTGCGTCACTGCCGCTGGAACTGGCGGGCGTTTTCACCGCGCTCTGGATCGCGCATCAGGCCTTCTCGACGGTCTCGATACTGGGCATCATCGTGTTGACAGGCATGGACATCACGACCGCCGTGCTGATGATCGATCTCATCATGAAATATCGCGACCGGGGCATTCCTCGTGATGAAGCTGTCGCGAGGGCCTGCCCTGATCGTCTCCGGCCGATTTTGATGACGTCGATGATTTCGCTGATCGTCCTTTTGCCCGTCGCCATCGCGCCGAAAACGGGTATGGACGCCTATCAACCACTGGCTACCGCCGTGGTGGGCGGATTGCTGATCGGAACCATTCTGAGCCTCTTCGACATTCCGATCATGCACACGTATCTGGACGATTTCGTGAAATGGCTCTACAAGACGTTCCTTAACCGTGAATGGCGATGGCCTGTTACAAGCGATATTAAAGATAGAGTCGAGGAATCCTTACCCGGCCCTGATGGCAGGTAATCACATATACCGTCGTCTCACCCGACAGCCAAGAAGCCGAATCGAAACTGATGAGGCGACCTTGTGAAGGAGACTTGGCGTGGCTCGCCATTACTGCTCCATTCCGCGCTGCGGGACAGCGGATTCTCAGCGACCGGCTGATGGGGAGAACTCAGTCGTCGATCGCTTGGTAAGCCGATGTCCAGAAGTCGACAACAAGCGGCGGCATGCGCAGTGCGCCAGGGCGGCACTGCGCCATCAGCACGCCCACCATCTCCTCGCGCGGATCCACGTACAACGATGTGCTGAACGCGCCGTCCCAACCGAAGCGCCCGGGGACGCTGGCCAGGTCGTCGCGATGTGTCACAACCGAAAGGCCCAGGCCCCAACCCCGCGAATCCCAGAAGTTTTCAAAGAACGGCGAGGCGGCCTTCTGCTCGGGTGTAAGTTGATCGGTGGTCATCGCCTCTACAGACAGTCGTGACAGAATTCGTTCGCTGCCATGCAACCCGCGGTTCAACATCATTCGGCCGAACGCCATCAGATCATCGGCGGTGGAAACAAACTCGTCGCCGGCGCCGGATTCAAACCGGCGAGGTTGTGCGAGCCGCGCATTGGGCACCTCTTCGAGGACCGATACTTCTCCGGTCACAAAGTCCGTCTTGTAGCACGTCGCAACCCGGTCCAGCTTTGTCTGCGGCAAGGTGAAACCCGTGTCATTCATGCCCAGAGGCTCGAAGATCCGCTGACGCATGAAGGCTGACAGGGACGTCCCCGAAGCTCGCGCAATCAGTACGCCGAGGATCTCGGCGCTCATGTGATACAGCCATCGCTCGCCAGGCTGGCTCGCAAGGGGCAGGCGTCCAACACATCGCATGTATTCGTCGGAAGTTCCTTTAAATGTATAGGCGCTCAGCGGCAGGCCGGCTTCGATCAGCGCCATCTGGAGCGGACACGTTGGCGAGAGAAACCCGACTTCGCCGTAACCGGATCGAAACGTCAGCAAATCACGCACGGTGATGGGGCGCTTCGCGGGAATCGTGTCGTCAAGCGGGCTGTCGATCGTGCGCAAGACCTTGCGGTTCGCAAGCTCCGGCAGTAACTCATCAACCGGATCGTCCAGCCTGAGCCGGCATTCCTCGACAAGAATCATTGCGGCAACGGCCGTGATCGGCTTCGTCACCGAAGCCAGACGAAAAATCGTATTGCGACGCATCGGCGAAGCGCGGTCAAAGGCGAGCGTGCCGAGGACATCCTCGTGCTCTGCGCCTCGACGGCTGAGGAGTGCGACAAGGCCAGGCACGCGGCGCCCTTCGACGTGACGCATCAGCGCGTCGTGCATCCTGGCAAGCCGGTGGGAAGAGAATCCGCTGGCCATTGTATTCAGTGAGCTTCCGTATCCATGTTCGGCCAACATCGTATGCTCGCATTTGTAGAGACGCAAGAATCGGTGGTGTGTGATCGGCACCCTCACTCAAGTTTGCGTCGGCCGGCTGGCTTGCCGCGTCACGTACGTTGACCGAGTTCGGGGCAGATGATACAACGCCCTCTTCGGACTCATGGGCAGAGCGCCATCGCGGCCCCTCGAACTCGAATGGAAGTGTGATTACTTCGTGGAGACGATGCGCTTCAGTTCCTCGGTCCAGTTGAGGATGACCCTGATGGGTGCGACCGCTTCAACCTGTCTCAGGAGAAAGCGGCCGTCACGCGACACGGCGAATTCCCGGGACAAGAAACGTGACGCGCGCGTTTGAAACAGCGCTCTGGGCGCATCGATTACGGGCAGGTTGCCTTCGAGGTTGACTGAAACTGCCATGAGCATAAGGTCGGGAGCGAGGTAATAGAGTTCCTTCCCGTCACGACGCCACCGAGGCGTGTACCCGCCCAGCGTCGAAATAGTCACCTTGGTCCCGGCTCCCGACAACGACTGGAGATACACATCATGCGGCCGGTTGACTCCCCCTTGGTTCGACTGATAGGCAATCCATCGACCGTCTGGCGAGATGCGGGCAGTGTCCTCAACGAATGGCGTGTCTGTCACGCGAATCACCTTACGGTCCGCCAGCCGCAACAGCCAGACGTCATCTGAGGAGATATATGCGAGAAAGAGTCCGTCGATCGACCAGTCGGTCGGAAGTTTCAGGACGTCGCTCTTCAAAAGAAGGACGGGGGTGTCCACGACTCCAAAACCGAGTCGGTACAGGTTACCCGCCTGGGCGACAAAGATGATCGACCGACCGTCGGGCGACCATTGCGGCAGGCCCTCGCTCCCCGTCATTGTTGTGAACCGCGTCGTCAGGTCTCTATCGAAATCCCGTACCGAAATGTCAGTGCTGGCGAAGGGCCCTTCGTCCCACGCCACGTACCTGTCGTCTTTCGACAACTCAGGGTTCACATAGACGGCGGTCGGTGCAGCAACCCCGAGTTCCTTTCCGCTCCGATCGTACCAGACGAGTGTTGACCTCTCTCGACCGCCAAGCCAATAGCTGAGATCGCCTGACAACGACAGTGAAAACGATCCCGCGCGCAAGCCGGGCCGAACAAATCCCTCGACCAGGGCAACAGGCTGCCCGCTCAGCTTGAGATGGTCCGCATCAAAGGTTTGCGCTACAAGATTACCGTCTCGAATGAAGATCAGATGGCCGCTCGGGGAGTATGCGGCGGCCGACGCGATGCCCGGCAGCGGGACGCGCTCGTTCGAATCCAACCTGCCGACGTACGAGGCGCTTTCGAGACCACCCGCCATGAAGAGGTAATGACGACCATCGGGCAGAAAATACGGGAACGTGTGGAACTGTTCGTTCAGGGAACCATCCAGTTCACTCGCAGGCACGGGTTGACCCCCATCGACCGAGACGCGCAAGAGCCCTGCAGGTGCGGCCCGATTTGGCATGACCTGAACCAGGTCCGCATTCGCGTTCCTTTCACCCAGGAGGATATCCCCATTCGCGCCCCACGTTCCCGTGTAAGGCGCGTCGCTGGGCAGCGTCGTCAACACCCGGGGTGGGCCGCCCTCGGCCGATATGATCTTGAGCTTGCCCTCGGCGGAGAAAGCAATACGCATGCTGTCGGGCGCCCAGAAGAAATCAGGACCAATCCCTTCTGTGTCCTGCATAACTTCGGAGGCTCCGCCTTCCAGTGATCGAATCCAGAGCCTGCGTTTGCCCCCCGAAGTCGCTGCAAACGCGAGGAAGTGGCCATCGGGTGAAAGCCTGGCGCTGCTGATGTCCGTGACTCCGTCCGGGGGCGGCACATCGAAGCGGACGATTGCGCGTGCGTCTGGCTGTTGCCGCAACGCCCACACTCCCAGACCAATCGTCACGAGCAACAGCACTGCTGTCACTGCAACCCACGTATAGTCGCGCCGGCGCGAAGCGGGGACAGGCAGGGACTCTTCCCGTCCGGCTTCCTCAATTTCGAGGCGGGCGTCAGCGATATCGGCGAGCCGGGTGCGCCATTCCCGGGAGAGCGAGCGGCGAAGAAGCCTGCGAATCGCGGCTGGTGTTTCCACGGGAAGCGCCGCCCAGTCCGGCTCCCCGCGCAGCACCGCCGCCAACGTGTCGCTCACGTTTTCGCCATCGAACATCCGCTTGCCGGTCAGCATCTCGTAGCACACGCATCCGAACGCCCAGATGTCCGCGCGCTTGTCCACGACCTTGCCTCGCGCCTGCTCAGGGCTCATATACGCAGCGGTTCCGAGAATTATGCCGGCATTTGTCGGTGCCGTGAGAACCATTGTCGGGGAATCGGACAAACTCGCGCTCGATGGGTTCGTGTCGTAAGCCCTGGCCAGCCCGAAGTCGAGGACTTTCACTTTTCCGTCGGCCGTTAACATCACATTGCCGGGTTTCAAATCACGATGGATGACCCCCTGCTCATGAGCTGCTTCCAGCGCTTCCGCTATCTGTTTCGCGATAGTAAGGCACTCATCAACAGGAATCGGGCCGCGCCTGAGCCGTGCCTGGAGCGTCTCGCCTTCGACCAGTTCCATCACGATGCATCGAATCTCTCCGGACTGCTCGATGCCGTAAATCTGCGCAACGTTGGGGTGATTCAGCGACGCCAGCAAACGCGCTTCACGCGAGAATCGGGCAACGCGGTCGGAATCGTGACTGAAACCACCGGGAAGAACTTTGATCGCAACACTCCGTCCCAGCTTCAGGTCGGTCGCCTGATACACTTCGCCCATTCCTCCCGTTCCAAGGTGGCGGATGACTTCGTAATGTGCGACTTGTTTGCCAATCATGATCAGCGGGTTTTCGGCAAAGGGAGTCTATCAGATGCCCGGGACGGATGGCGGCGTCAGCCTCACGCCCCCTGAGCCTTCCTAAGCCTTGCGACGGCAACGCCAGATCGCCGGGTACTGCAGGTTTTGCTAGTGGAGGTCATTGGACGCTGGGTGGCACCGTTCAGTCCGCGAATGGATTGGCCATAACAATCGTACCGCGTGGATCAACGATGATCATCGCGGATGGTAACCTTCGACTGCCAGCCGAAATCTCTCTTCTCCCTTTTTCCGCTCAGTGATGTCGCGCACAATCTGCGAGGCGCCCACGACAGTGCCAGTCGAGTCATAAATCGGCGAGACGGTCACAGACACCGGAATCAGTGTCGAATTCTTGCGACGCCGCTCGGTTTCGAAATGTTCGATCTTTTCGCCGCGCCGGATTCGTCTCCTTACATCATCTTCTTCTCCCCACCGATCCTCGGGAATGATGATCCTGATCGACTGCGCGATGGCTGCTTTCGCGCTATGCCCGAATATCCTCTCCGCCGAGAGATTCCAGGAAGTAATTCGCAAATCAAGATCTGTAGCGATGATCGCGTCCTCGGTTGACTCTACGATCGCCGCCAATCGTTGTGCTGTGCGTGCAGCGCTCTTGCGCTCGTCTTCGAGCCGGCGGCGTTGGGTAATATCACGGAAGATCAGCACCGCACCCAGGATCTTTCCATCAGGGTCCTTAATGCGCAAGCCCCTATAATCAATCGGGATCTCGGCTCCGTCTCTGCCGACGAGCACGGTTTGATTTGCCAGCCCGAAAATGCGGCCTTCGCTTATTGCCCGAAGGGCCGGATTTTCCAGCTGCTGGTGAGTGTGTTCATGGACGATCTGAAAAACCTTCTCCGAGGATCTGGTCAGAGCCTCCTTTTGCTTCCAGCCAGTGAGCGCCTCGGCAACCTCGTTCATGAAGATGATGCGACCGCTTGCATCGGTCGTGATGACGCCATCCCCGATGCTGGCGAGAGTCGTCTCGAATTGCTGCCGCGCGGTCCGCTCCGCGAACTCGGCGCGGGCTGCCTGCTCCAACGCATGCCGTTGCGAATGGCTGAGTATGGCCATACCAATTCCGACCACAATGAAAATCAACAGCGTGATCTGATCACCCGGATTTGCAATATGAAACGTGTAGACCGGCGCAACGAAGTAATAGGTAGCTGCTGTTGCTGACAACAGAACGCTGAGGGAACCCGCACGGAGTCCGCCGAACCACGAGCTGAACAAAACCGCTGGGAAGAACGTAATGAAGGGAACGGCCGTATCGCCAACCAATGGACTCAGACCGATACGAAGCAACGTCGCCAGGAAAGTGGCCATCACGGCAGTTCCGTACGCGGACAACCGCGATTTCTTCTCAACTTGAGAATCGCGAATCTTGATTGGCGAGATACTCAAAGCAAATAAGAAAAGGAGAAGCAGGCCGCCGGCAATGGTCGCCAGCAGCGTAATCTGCGGTACTGCTTCTCGCTCTCGAAATCCCTCAGTCTGAACCGAACCCTCGCTGGCTTCGATCTCAGAGCCAATTCTCCGGATTTCATCCATTCTTCTCGTGCTCTCGTCGCTTAAAAGGACGTCGAGCGCCGGGGTTGTACCCCGCGTCTGCCGCAATGAGATTGTCCGGCCAAGTTCGGATAATTCCTGGTCAACGAGCGCGTTCAGCCTCGAGACATTGCCGGGTTGTCCCGGGCGGGCGGCCAAAAGCTGCGTTAGTTGCGCCAGTTCGAGCGGAATGGACTGGATCGCCCGGTTGTATCGTTCAAGGTATCGATCTTCACCGCTAAGAAGAAAACTACGTTGGCCCGATTCGGCTTTGACCAGAGCCAGGAGAAGTCTATCGACCGAACGAATTATCTCGCTGGTCTGGCGGGCCTCTGCGTTCGCAACCGCGTAGTAACTCCATTTTCTGTACAAGAATCCAACAGCCACGAGAACGATCGCGACACCCATGCCAAGCGCAATTTCATTAATGCTCATTGGCTGTAGCCATTCGATTGGCGCTGCTCATTCGCAGTGCAGTTTGCACGGTCGCGACAACACGATTCGCACGTCTATCGTCGCATGCAGGAATAGAAATGCTGGGATGAGCATGTTCGGACTCTTGTCCTCTGCTTCGGTCACCGTGAAGTCTCAAATGAGATATCAGTCGAGGGGCGCAAGTCGGTTCGATATCTAACTAAGGATCAAAAATAGGATCGAGCTGCCATGGGTGATAGAGTGTTATCGCTGTCGCTGACGTTCGGCAGCCCGCCTTTCGATCCAGGAGAGTAGGCCTTAGCCACGACGAGGCTTTCCGCGCGAGGTTTCTCCAAGCGTGATGTCCAAGCCCCGAGGGTTATTGTGTCTATTCCACCCGGACCGACTTCCGTCTCAAACCGTCTTCTCTCTGTTTTGCCTGTTGAGGAATATCGCCGCCTGGTCGCGCATGGGGAAAACGTCCAACTTCCAGTTGGCACCGTCCTGTACGAGCCCAACCAGCCGATTCGTAATGTCTACTTCATGTTGGACGGCATAGCCTCTATCGTGACCGTAATGAAGGACGGCGACAGCATTGAGGTTTTGATTATTGGGCGTGAAGGAATGGTCGGGTTGGCGGCGTTGGAATCCGCTTCGCAAACTGTTCCAAATCTTGCTTTTATGCAGATCGCTGGCCATGGCATCAAATTCGCTGCGGCAATCATCCGCGATGAATTCAAACTTGGAGGCTCACTCCAACTGCAGCTGCTTCGTTACTTCCAATTTGGATTCGTCCAGATGTCTCAGAATGCTGCATGTAACCGGCTGCACGGGCTTGAGGAGCGAATGGGCCGCTGGCTACTCATGGTGCAGGACCGATTAAACTCGAGCAGTTTCCAGATTACTCACGAATTCCTCGCGCAGATGCTGGGTACCCGGCGTTCTTCCGTGACCCTGGCTGCCGGAGTACTTCAACGCGCGGGACTCATTCGATATCACCGTGGAGAAATGCAGATCTTGGATCGTGAAGAATTGCAAAACGCAGCCTGTGAATGCTATGCCACTATCAAAGATGCCTGGGATCTATTTATGGAACGTCCTGAAACTGTCAGAACGGCTCATTGATTCGGATTTATTCCCTTTACCCTGCCTAACCATTCCACCATGCGCTCGAGTTCATCATCCGTGAGCACAGCCCCGCGTTCGCGCATGGTGACCAGGATGACTCTCCATCGGTCGGCAGCGAATCTGGATCTGTTCACCACCTGTAAGTCATGACACGATTCACAGGACCGGGTCAG
>DASTBJ010000429.1:0-5661 GCA_035712125.1 Terriglobia bacterium | reverse complement strand
ATGCTGATGGAGATCGTGGACGGAACCCACCGAAGCGGGGTCGAAAGGAACAGCGCTCGCTCATCGGCGAAGAGAAGGGCTTGCAGAGGATTGCTCATGAAAAAAACGAAGGCGTATAACAGCGCCACAATGCGAAGCCGTCGCGCCGATTGAGCAAGCAGTTCGGGTGAAAGTCCGGTGACGGGTGTTCTACCGGTTGCCTCGCGCGGAACAAGCGTCTCCAGGGTCGGTGGCGCTTTCATGATTTGAAAAGTGTACAGGGACTGAGTGCTTCTCGAAGAAGCTACTTTACTCTTCTGGCGATAGCTCGATCCGGGCCAGCCTCGATTTGAATTTCAAGGACGTTCCCCTTGTCGTCTTTAGCGAAGCGCACGTGGAAATCTGAGGACTCCTGTACAAAAAATCGATCTTCAGCCAATGGGTGCAGCCGGATTGCGGACGGTCCCAGCGGCGCTGCCTGTATCGAAAGCTGACCCGATTGCAGGTCAATCGTGACGGGTGTGCCGTCTGCGTCGTACCGCCCCGCATATGCCGCCAGTATCGACGATTTGATTACCACGGCCGATCGTTCCTGTGGGCGATTGTCCGGCCAGTTGTATTCCCGAGAAATCCCGCGCAGGATTTCGTTGAACAACGCCGGGCCATTATCGCCGTTTGTCATGACGACGGCGCCTTGCCTGGTGTTGACATTGGCGACAAGAATGCAGGTAAAGCCCTCGTTCCCACCGCCGTGGCTGAAACTCGCGACCCCCTTGCTGTCTCCTACGTTGACCCCGAGGCCGTATGCACCGATTTGCCGGGTGAGCATCTGCCGCGCCATTTCCGGTGACAGTACTTTTCCCGGCTTCCCCTGAGCGGATTCCATCAGGTCGATCGCAAAGAGAGCCAGGTCCGTCGGCGTCGTCCACAGTCCTGCCGCCGCCATTTCAGGATAGGCATGCCAGCGGCCTTTAATGGCCTTGCCTTCTTCGTGCGCATACGCAGCATTGGTTTCCTGGTCCTTCGGCAAGGGCTGCGTGAATGTGCTGTGGGACATTCCGATCTTTCGGAGAACCAGATCCTGCAGAAGGTCCGGAAATGGCCTGCCGGTGACGTCAATCATGAGTTGTTGCAGGACCGTGTAGCCGCCCCCGGAGTAGCGGAACTGTTTGCCCGGCAGAATGTCCACACGAATCGCAGGGGTATTGGCGGGCTTCTGTCCGTCGAGGATCTGTTGCAGCGTCGGAACGGATGCGCTCGCGCTGTATCCAGGAAATCCGTGCACCGTGAGGCCGGCGCTGTGGCTGAGCAGGCGCCGCAGCGTCACCTTTTCGGTTTTGTTCAAGGTATTGTCCGGCAAGCGCCACGACGTGAGCCTGAGATTCGCGTCCTCGTCGAGACTCAACTTGCCTTGTTCGACGAGAGCCAAAGCGGCCATCGCCGCAACGGGCTTGCTGATCGATGCCGCCTGGAAAAGGGTTTCGGCGGTGACGGCACGTGGGCTGCCCGATTCGAGCACGCCGTATCCTTTCGCCCACTCGAGTCTGCCGTCATGGATTACGGCAATGCTGACACCGGGTACTTTATGGAAAGCCATCCGGTCCGCGAGCTTCATCGACGCATCCTGGCCTTTGGTGATGATTGCAGGAAGCAGCCCGTTCTCAATCCGTGAGATGGCCGGGGACTCGGCTGTGCCTTGCGGCATTGTTGTTGTGCTGGCGCAAGCGGCACTGAGAAGGGAAAGCGTCAGGACAGAAAGGAGAATTGTTTGCTTCATAGGATGCACCTTGTGCGAAGAATCATAACGCCGGAAAGAATCGCAAGGGAAAGATGTCCTGCATTGTTCTAAGGTTTGCAAATTATCCTGTTAGAGTGGATCGCGATGAACAAGGGTCGTGATGGATTCGCAAAACAGAGCGCAGCCGTAATCCTGATAACCTGCCTGTTTGCGACGACGACTGAAGCCGAAAACTGGCCCCAGTGGCGAGGGCCCTCCAGCCATGGCGTCTCGTCGGAAGTGAACATTCCGATCACATGGAGCAGTTCGAAGAACGTTCTGTGGAAAGCTGCTCTGGCGGGACTCGGCACATCTTCGCCGATCGTCTGGAACGATCGCCTCTTCGTCACCTCGCAAACGGGCAACGTACCTCGGGCAGGCGGAGGGGGGCACCCACAATTGGCGCGTGATGACCGCTCCCTCGCAGCGCAGGAAAACCCGATCGGCGGACAAAGCCTGGAGGCAGACCGGACCAACCGCGATGTTGCGCTGGTGGTGGAGGCATTTCGTCGTTCCGATGGCGTGCGGCTTTGGGAGTATCGCACCCGGGCCACAGGTCCACTGCCCGAAGTTCATGAGAAACACAACCTCGCGACTCCCACACCTGTCACCGACGGCGAGCGCGTCTATGCCTGGTTCGGCAATGGACAGCTTGTTACGCTGGACATGAATGGGCGTCTTCTGTGGTCGCGACATCTGGGAATAGAATATGCGCGCTTCGAAACCCAGTGGGGCCACGGAAGCTCTCCCACGCTGTTTGGAGATCTTCTTATTCTCTTGTGCGACCACCTGACGGACGCTTATCTTCTCGCGCTCGACGTCCGTACCGGCAAGGAGCGATGGAAAATCAACCGCGGAGATGGCCGCGTGTCGCACAGTACACCCCTGGTCATACAGGGACCGCGTGGTCCTGAGCTGATGGTAAATTCCTCCCGGCGCATCGACACATACGATCCAATGACTGGCAGGCTGCTCTGGTATATGGGCGCCGAACGGCAGACGCCTATTCCGACTGCAGTGTTCCACGACGGCCGTATCTACATCAGCCGAGGATATCGTAACAGCGACTATATGGCCCTACGTCCGGGGGGCACTGGGGATGTCACCAACACTCACGTGGAGTGGCGTGCCGACGGCGGTGCGTCTTACGTGCCTTCGATCCTTTACTACGAGGGTCTTGTGTACGTAACCAATGAGGTTGGCGTTGTGACTTGTGCCGATGCGCGAACCGGAGAACGCATATGGCGTCAGCGCCTCAACGGCATATTCTTCGCTTCTCCGGTTGCGGCGGATGGCAAGATCTACATGGTGAGCGAGACCGGCGAAACTTTCGTCTTACGCGCAGGACGGAAACCCGAGGTGCTTGCAACCAACGATCTAGGTGAACGGTTTATCGCATCTCCGGCGATTTCGGGCGGCCACATCTTTTTGCGCAGCGACCGCACTCTGTTTGCCGTCGGCTCGTGACGTGAGGTTCATTCTCTACTCCACGGTGAACGAACTTGTGGATGCTGCGCTTTGGCCGGTCGTCGGGTCCGTGACAGTGACCTGTATTTCATAGCGACCCGGCGCAAAATCTGAGAGTGACAACGTCTTGGCAATCGTGAAGTCGGGGGATTTTAACTCTTCAGACACGCGCTTGAATTCCTTCCCTCCTGCAGTAACCGATAAGTCCAAAAGCAGTGTTCCAACACTCTCGCTGTAAACCTTTTGAAAAATCCTGAGATCCTGGTCCATTCGGTATTTTCCCGTAAGGTTTGGCCGAACCACGAAATTATCGATTGCGAAGTAGCTCCTGGACGGACGAGCCGGCTTTTCTAACAGATCTGCCAGCGTCAATGAACTCGTCGAAAGAGCACTTGCCGATCTCCCGGGTACCTCGAACTGTCTTTGCAATCTCCAGGCATTTCCCGGGTTGGCGTTACTGGCGACGACGAAGAGTGAGTATGTACCCGGCAACAGCTGGAAGGATGTCTGATATACCGCCATTCCTTCGGGTCGAAACATTGATGCGGGAACCTCGATCTGGATTGGATCGTCGACGCGCGCTACGACGCTGCCTGCGAGATTGCTGATGCGGCTTTCAAGACGCGAGGATGCCTGGAGAACAGCAGTACCATTCATAGTCGTGCGAGGCGAAAAAGACAATTCGGCATAGGGAATGCCGACTGCTATTCGGACCTCTTCCTGGTCGCCCTGTCCACGCAGGATTGTTACGGAACTGAATCTTTGAGATACGACCGGTGCCGGTTCCTGGCTCGCTGCGCTCGAGGCTTCCAAGCGCCGGGATCGTACCGGCTGAGGCTGCAGAGCGATCGGCTTCAGAGGAGGCACCTCGGGTACGAGAGGGAGAAACCTGGCCAGGCCAAGGGATCCTATCTGAGGAATGCTCTCCACCCGCGCCTGCCAGAAACCGAGGGCTGCCGGTGGCGCCAGAAATAGGAACGGTGCAAACCAGAGAGCGACTCGTGGCGTCTTACGAGGGTTGAATAGACACTCGATCCGCCGGCTCAGGTTTGCCGCGTTGGCGAACCGAATTCCCGCTTCGCTTGTCAATGCGTGTTGCGCCACCAAAAGAAGCGTCGCCGCGTAACTATTTGGCGCGAATCCTTGGCGCAGAACTTCCGCATCGCAAACCAGTTCCCTTTCCACCTCGAGCTGACGACACATCCACCGCACCAGGGGATGAAAGAAAAATAGTGTCCGCACCAGACCTTGCAGCAGGGACACCCAGTGATCTTTTCGGGCAAAGTGCACATGCTCGTGACGGACGATTTCTGCGCGTTGGGCTTCTGCAGTCCATTCGAGAATGTTTTGTGGCAAGAGGATCACCGGGCGCAGCCAGCCGTACAGCAAGGGGGACGAGACGTCTTTCGAAAGCAAAATCGCGGGCGCGCCGGCGGGCGCTTCTTGTTCCAGGCGTGGGTCGCGCTGTGCACATCGGACCACCTGTGCCAGCTTTCGATACTGTCGAATCCTTCTGAATGCGGAAATCGAAATGCCTGCACACCACAGAAGGCCAAGGATGGTCGACAAGGTCGCGTAAAACCGTTCCGGTGCGGGCCTACTGCTTTGGGTCGTCATCGACGCAATACCAGGTGAACCTGACACCTCGATTCGCTGAGCGCCTTGCAGAACTGTAGTGTTGGCCATAGGAGTTGGCTCTGCCAGCGCGGCCTTCACTTTCGCTGTCCAATGAAACGTCGCGATTGCATGAGTGGCAATGGGCAGGATAAGACTGAGCACAAGCGCGAGTAACAGAATCCTATGACGCAGCTCCGGTCGCTGACGCCAGTCGCATGCAAGCACCAGAGCCACGACGGCGGCGAGAACAGCGAGTTGCAAGGACCACTCGAGAAGAAAACGACCAAGACTCTCAAAGAGAGTGGGGATTGTCATTTGCCGGCCTCCCTTGGGCGCTTCTTTAGCTTGCGACGGATTTCATCCAGCTCGTCCAGGGTCAGAGTCCCGGTCTCTATCATGTTCAGGACCACCGATTCCGAGGATCCTCCGAAAACGCTATCGATGAGATGCGACAGCGCGCTGGATCGCGACTTCTCCGGAGCCGCGACGGCGCGGTAAACGAACCCCCGTCCTTCCTGCCGATGGGACACGTGGCCTTTGCGTTCAAGAACGCGAATGATGGTCAGCACGGTGTTGTAGTGCCGTCCCGGAGGTAGCGCCGCCTGAATATCTCGTACAGTCGCCTGCTTCCTGTCCCACAGGATTTGCATGATCTCGAGCTCTCGCTCGGTGAACGTCGTGGAGGGTCGTCGCGCCATCATCGATCCTTTTTACACCGTATTCGTACGTTGATCCGTACTATTAACGTACGAATACGTTGCTGTCAAGAGCGAAAAGCAGCCGGCAGATAGCGCAATTCGGCCTAACGCCTTCGTGCGCGG